>CADBON010000198.1 GCA_902796315.1 Oscillospiraceae bacterium
CACGGTCGCGCCGTTCGGTCAGCGCTTCGGCGACGGTTACGTCTGCCGCGGCACCCACTGCAGCGACCCGTCGCACAACCACCTGTCACCGTCGTTTGAGATCGACGGTTCCACCGCCTTTTTGCCCGAGACGACCTGGTACGTCGAGGAACTGTTCCACGGCATGACCTTTCTCGACCCGTACAGCAACGAATTGGCGCAGACCCTGCTGCTGACGGACACCATCCGCGACGTGCACACCGACCCGCGATTCCCGCAGTTCCACGCCAGCACCAACCCCAACAACATCGTCACGGCCCGCTTTGACAAAAGTCCCGAGGGCGTGCTGTCGGGGAAGGATACCAAACTGATCGTCACCAATATTTCCAAGACCCAAACGGTGCGCATTTCCTCGGTGCTGTTCGGGGGTGTGGAGTATACCGGTTCCGCCCTCGGCACCGGCACGTTCAAGCCCGGCGAGGTATTGACGATCCCCATCAAGGGCAAACTGCCGGAGGAGTCCGGCCGCAACGTGCAGGTCGTTATTCAGTACACCTGCAAGGGCCGCCTGCCCTCACCCAACGGCAGCCGTACGCTGAACTTTGAACTGCAGAACGGGCCGCGCGTCGCGTATGACGCGGATCACCCGCTCGACCCCGCCGATTATTCCTACGGTCTGGACTACGTCCTCGGCGACGACACGGCCGGCACGCTGCAGCACAGCGCCCTCGGCGGTCTGATCGAGTATCTGTATAACTGGATTTTGGCGCTGTACCGCCTGTTCGGGTTCGGCTTCTGAAATTCTGAAACTTTGTCTTGACTTTCCGCAAAGTATATAGTATAATTTGTAATCGCTGTAGTGTGCTCACTACAGCGATTCTTTCCTTGCCCTTAAATTGACACCTAAGGGCCGGAGTCCATAAGGAGGTGCAAACGATGTCAGTACAGTATGAGACCATGATCGTCTACTCCGTGAAAAACGGAGAAGAAGCGGCGCAAGAGCTTGCCGAAAAGTTCAAGGCCATGATCACCGAGAACGGTACCCTTGACAGCGTTGACGATTGGGGTAAGCGCAAACTTGCCTATCCGATCAACGACGAAGAAGACGGCTACTACGTTCTCTACACCCATACCTGCGCACCCGAGTTCCCTGCCGAACTTGAGCGTGTTCTGGGTATTACGGACGGTGTTCTTCGTTCGCTCGTTACAAGAAAGTAAGAGGTGTGAAAGATGCTTAATTGTGCAGTTATTATGGGTCGTCTTGTGGCGGATCCCGAACTCCGGCAGACGGCCGGCGGCATCCCCGTCACCCGTATCCGCGTTGCGGTCGACCGCAACTATCAGAAACAGGGCGAGGAGCGCAAAACCGACTTCATCGACGTCACTGCCTGGCGCCAGAATGCCGAGTTCATCACCAAGTACTTTCATAAGGGCTCGATGATCGCCATTCAGGGTTCGATCCAGACCGGTTCCTACACCGACAAGGACGGCAACAAGCGCAACACGTTTGAGATCCTTGCCGACCGTGCGAACTTCTGCGGTTCCAAGAACGATTCCGGCGCAGGCGGGTTTGCTTCCAAAACCCCGTCCGGCGAGCCGGAAGCAGCGTCTTTCTCCAACGGCAATGCCGATGATTTCGCCGCCATGACCGGCGACGACGACCTGCCGTTCTGACAAATTGGAGGTAAACTGTTATGCCGTATGACAAATCCGAACGTCGCCCCAACCGCAAGGGCCACAAAAAAGTGTGCGCCTTCTGTGTGGAAAAGGTCGACAAAATCGATTATAAGGACGTCGCGAAACTTCGCCGCTACACGTCCGAACGCGCCAAGATCCTGCCCCGCCGCGTGACCGGCACCTGTGCGTATCATCAGCGTGAGCTGACCACCGCCATCAAACGGGCAAGACACGTTGCGCTGCTTCCGTATTCTGCGGACTGAGTAAAGAGAAATGTGAAAAGCAGGACGTTTCGGACGTTCTGCTTTTTTACTGCTCGGATTATGAACTTTTTATGAGTTTTTGATGAGGGTTATTGCCAAGTGCGAAAAACTATGGTATGATAACGGGGACTTCTTCCGACAGGAGCGTTTGTTTTGAGAGAGAAAAAAACCGTACAGCCCACCGCCGGCGGTACCGTTGCCGGCCTGCTGTTTTTGGCGGCCGTTCACGTGGGCCTGTGCGTTCTATATTACTATACGTATTATTCCCCGGCGTTCGGCTTCCACGAGCGGTTTGAGGGCGTCGGCTTTTGGGCGATGCTCATCGGCGCGTTTTTGTTCGGCCCGCTGTGCTACTATCTGGCGGGGCGGCTGTTTACCCACCGCGTGCTGAAAAAGCCCTACGCGATCACCGTTTTCGTTGTTTTCGGGGCAATCGCCTTGCTGGGCGTGTGCTCCACGTTCTTTCAGTGGCTCAAGCCCCTCTACCGGCTGATCAATGCGCCGTCGTTCCTTTATTACGAACTGTTTACGGGCGACGTGTATTACATCGTCGTGCCGACCATGCTGCTCTCGGGTCTGTTCCCCGCCATCTTTTCCCGTATGGGCGCGTGGAAAAAGCACCGTACCGACAACAGCATCTCGATGGAAGAGGTCGAGGAGATCCGCGAAAAGGCGGAGGAGGAACGCGCCGAAGGCAAGGGGAACGTCGTCTGACACCTACACTAAAAAATGAAATAATACCGCTCGGGTCACCTAACATAAGGTGGCCCGAGCGATTTAGTAAAGAGTTTAATCTTAGTTGTATGAGCGGTGTTACTGTGATTATACCATTCTTTCGTCCTTGAAAGAAGCCTAAACTCCATTTTTTATTCTTTCCGACATCATTATTAAATTAATCTCTTTTATAAGATAGATGACCATTCACATAATGCTATTTTTTCTTTTAATAATTCATTTATCTTTTTAATTTTATCTTCTGGTGCAAATTCGTTTATATCCTTCTCTTCTCCCAAAAATCTGCTTGTCTGTTTGTAAAACTCGTTTGCCGCTCTTTCCCACTGAAATTGAGGCCATACTAAGAATTCTAATTGTAAAGGTGTAATCTTGTTGCTACAGTATCCTCTAATCAGCTTTTGATAAAATGTATAGGTATAGTGTTTCTTATTATTACGATCTATTAAAACTAATTGATTTTCCGAATCTTTTATATTACTCCAGCTATCAAAGCAAGTATGCTGAAGTGTCTTTGGCATTAATTCATTTTCGTTCTGTAATATCTTGTTGTATGCATTCTTCATAGATTCCTTTTGAGCCCAAATCCAATCAAGAATAATTGAGTCAAGAGGAATGTGACAATACTTAAACTTCTCATCGGCAGCATCCAAAACACAATACAAGTATTTGAAAGTCATGTTTACTATCTTTTGCGCTTTTCCGTACTCCACGTTGTACTTGTTCTTGAGTGCCTCCAATACGATTGTGCATGTATCATGGTGCCATTTGTCGAAACTGCTTTGTTCTTTCCATGTTTCATCATTGTTGAAATAATACTTAAACTCGTTTAATAGAGAGTTTCCTTGGTTTGGACACAACAATTCATACAGTGCTTTCTCACCGCCTTTGTATGAATCATCTGTTTTTTCAGTAGTTCTAAATGTAAAATCATGAATAGCCCTTTTTATGGCTACGTCAATTGCGTCATCGATATTAGTGCTTTTACACTCCCAGAATTTTTGTGTGATAGTTTCTCTGTTAAAATCCATAGTTTTCTCCTCGGATTAGTATCATTAACTATATGCGGTGCTTTTTTTGATGCTTTTTTCGTTACGACGGAACAATCGTGCCGTCGTAGAAAGCTTTTTTGAACCACACGTCGGGCGCCTCGAAGGTCTTGCCGTTCAGGTAGGCGAGGGGGCCCGCGTCGGTGGTGAAATCGAAGGTCAGTTTATAGGAGTACAGAAACTGCTTTTTATACCCGCCGAAGCGCTTGTTCGTTTCGTTCGTGCCGTATTTCCCGTCGCCGAGCAGGGGATGGCCGATGGCGGCAAACTGGGCGCGGATCTGGTGCGTGCGGCCGGTCAGCAGCTCCACCTCGACGAGCGAAAGCCCGTCCCGACTGCCGAGCACGCGGTATTTGGTGGCGATCTTTTTCGCGTCGCCTGTCGGCGTTTTGTGGATGTAAACGCGGTTTTGTCGCTCGTTCTTTTCGAGGTAACTCTCCAGCACGCCCTCGCTCTCGCGCGGGGTGCCGACCACCACGCAGAGATAGTATTTGTGCAGTTCGCGGCGGCGCAGCTTGTCGTCCAGTATCCGCAGGGCCTCGGCGTTTTTGGCGGCGATGATCAGGCCCGCCGTGTTGCGGTCGATGCGGTTGACGAGCGCAGGGGCGAAGGATGTTTCTTCCTCGGGTTTGTAATCGCCCTTTTCGTACAGATAGCGCTTGGCGCGGGTGATGGCGGTGTCGACGTACTCGCCCGCGTCGGGGTGCGACAGGAGGCCGGCCGGTTTGTCGATCAGCAGTACGTTCTCGTCCTCGTACACAACGGGCAGGGCCTTGCCCGCGCCGAGGAAGTCGTACTTCGGGGCGGCGGGGGCGAAAAACTCGTCGTTGATATAGAGCGACACGACGTCCCCCTCGGCCAGACGGTACGCGATCTCGCCGCGCTTGCCGTTGACCTTGATCCGCTTGGAGCGGATATACTTATACATAAGCGACGCCGGCAGAAGCGGGAAGGACTTGGCAAGATACTTGTCCAACCGCTGACCGGCGTCGTTTTTGTTAACGGTGAATTCCTTCATAGTGCACCGACCTCCGCGGCGATCTCCTCCAGCTTGCGAAAGCGTCGGCTGACCGCGGAGCGCGACAGCGGCGGGCTCATCAGGCGGCCCAGTTCGTCCAGCGAAGCGTCGGGATTGTCCAGCCGCAGGCGGCAGAGGGCGGCCAGGTCGTCGGTCATATCGGTCAGTTGGATCTTGGCGAGCACGGCCTCGATCAACTGCGACTGCCGCAGACCCGTTTCGATCGTGCGGCTGAGGTTGGCGGCCTCAAAATTCGTGCGGCGGTTGGTCTGGTTTTTGATGTCCTTCAGCGCGCGCAGGCGTATCAGCTTTACAAAACTGTTGCCCGCGCCCATCAGACCGATGAACTGTTCCACGGCGTCGGCCTCTTTGCTGTAAAGCACGCGCAGATTGCCGCGCAGCACGGTCTTGACGCTCATACCCGTTTCGCTGATGATCTCGGCAAGGTCGCTCGCAAGTTTGTTTTTGGAAACCGCGAATTCCAGGTGATACTCCCGCTCCGGCTCGGTAACGCTGCCGCAGACGAGAAAGGCGCCGCGGATAAACGAGCGGAAACAGCAGAACCCGTCCACCTCGCCGTTTTCGTCGGCGGAGGTGTTCTCAAAGTTGCCGTGATTGACGCGCAGCGTGATCTCTTGGCCCGTGTAGCCGAACTCCTCCAGTACGCGACGGCGCTCGTCGGGCGTGTCGATATAGATCTTGAAATTGCCGGCGCGCGAACAGCGCACGACGGGCTCCACGCCCGTGAGAGTGCGCACCGCGTCGCAGTAGCGCCGCGCCACGGACTCCAGTTCGGTCATCAGCGAGATCTCTTTGCCCGAAAACGCGCGGCCGTACAGAAGCATGCCCAATGCCTCCGCCCTTGCACAGCAGGGGGAGGTTTTCAATGCGCATAATTCGGTTTTCAGGTCGGTTGAAAAGGACATAACTTACCTCAGCAGAATGACTTCCGGCTCCAGTTCGACGCCGGTCTGCTCTTTGACGCGCCGCTGTACTTCGCGGATCAGGGCGGTAATATCCGCGGACGTCGCGCCCTGCTTGTTGATGATGAAACCGGCGTGCTTTTCGCTGACCTCGGCGCCGCCGACGGCCAGACCTTTCAGCCCGCACTGCTCGATCAGCGCCCCGGCGAAATTGCCCGCAGGCCGTTTGAAGGTACTGCCGGCGCTGGGGTATTCCAGCGGCTGTTTCGCCTTGCGGCGGCTGAGCAGGTCGTCCATTTTGGCCTTGATGTCCGCCGGGTCGGCGGGCGTGAGTTGAAACTCGACTCCGGTGATGATGCACCCGTTTGTGCGGTAGGCGGAATCGCGATAGTTGAATTTCGCCTCTTTGTTGGTGAGCGAGCCCTCCTCGCCGTCGGGCGTCAGATGAAAGACGCGGGTCACGACGTCCTTCATTTCACCGCCGTAGGCGCCGCCGTTCATAAACGCCGCGCCGCCGACGCTGCCGGGGATGCCGTAGGCGAATTCCAGCCCCGAAAGGCCGTGCTCCAACGCGAAGCGGCAGAGCGTGATCAGTTTTGTGCCCGCGCCGCAGTACACATTGCCGTCGCCCGCAAGCCGCGGCTCGTCATCTCCAAGGCGCAGGACCGCGCGATCCAATCCCTCGTCGGGTGCCAGCACGTTGCTGCCGTTGCCGAGGAACAGGAAGGGGATCGCCCGCTCTTTGAGAGCGGCGAGCATGGCTTTGAGCGCGTCGGGGCCGGGCGCGGTGATCAGCGCCCCGCAGGGGCCGCCCGTGCGGAAGGTGGTGAACTCCGCAAAGGGGACGCCTGCCGCGGCCTCGCAGCCCAGCGTTTGTGCAAAGGCGCACAGCGCCTGAAAATCGTGTGCCATCGCTTATTCGTCCAGCAGAGCCGCGCCGATGATGCCGGCGTCGTTTCCGAGGGCGGCGGGCAGGATCTGCGTCTGCTTTTTGGAGTGGATGGAATAATGCTCGGCGTTGACGTAGGCGCGGATGGGGCGCAAGATCTTTTCACCCTGGCCGCTGATGCCGCCGCCGACGCAGATGATCTCGGGCTGAAGCGCGTTGACGATGTTGGTGATGCCGACCGACACGTAGTAAAGATAGCGGTCAACGACCTCTTTGGCGGTCGCGTCGCCCAGATCCAGCGCGTCAAAGATCGTCTTGCCCTCGACCTTGTTCAGGTCGCCTTCGCAGGTCTGCCACAAAAGACTTGCCTTGTTGGCCTGCATGGCCTCGATGGCCTGCGATACCAGGGCGGTGGCGCTGGCGTATTTTTCCCAGCATCCCTTGCGGCCGCAGTTGCACTGAATGCCGTCGACGTTGATGACCATGTGGCCCATCTCGCCGCCGCAGAAGTTGTGGCCGCGGATGATCTTGCCGCCGATGATGATGCCGCTGCCGACGCCGGTGCCCAGCGTGACGGCGACGAAATCGCTCACGCCGTTGCCGCAGCCCGCGACCTGCTCGCCCAGCGCGGCGCAGTTGGCGTCGTTTTCCAGATACACGGGTTTGTGCAGACGCGCCTCCAGCATCTCTTTAGCAGGCACGTTGTTGAACTGCAGGTTGTTGGAAAACTCGATCTCGCCCGTGTCTTTGTTGACCGAGCCGGGCGTGCCGATGCCGACGGAAACAACGTCGTCCATCGAGATGCCCGCGTCAGCGACCGCCAATGCGACCGATTCACGGATGGAATCGAAAATTTCGGGGGCGGGACGGGGCGCGCGGGTCTTGACCTTGCCGCGGCCGATGATTTCATTCTGTTCGTTGACGACGCCGGACGCAATGTTGGTGCCGCCGAGATCTACGCCGATTCTATACATAATATAAACCTCCGTTCGGGTGTTTTATTGCCAGGAGTCAAGTTGCTGGGAGAGGGGTTCTTCCTCCTCCATACCCAGTTGGTTCATCAGTTCTTTTGCCGCGTTATAGCCAAGTTTTTTCTGCCGGTTGTTCATGGCCGCGATCTCGATGATGATGGCCAGGTTGCGGCCGGGCTTGACGGGGACGACGGTCGCGGGGACCTTGATGCCGAGAATGGTGAGGTAGTCTTCCTCAAATCCGAGCCGGTCGTACGCCTTGGAGGGATCCCATTGTTCCAGTTGAATGGCCATGTCGATCTTTTCGGTCAGTTTGACCGCGCCGATACCGAAGATGTTGCGGGCGTTGATGATGCCCACGCCGCGCAGTTCGATGAAGTGGCGGATATTGTCCGGCGCCGAACCGACCAGCGTTTTGGACGAAACGCGGCGGATCTCGACGGCGTCGTCCGCGATCAGGCGGTGGCCGCGCTTGATCAGTTCGACCGCGGTCTCGCTTTTACCGATGCCGCTGTCACCGAGAATGAGGATACCTTCGCCGTACACCTCGACCATCACGCCGTGACGGGTGATGCGCTCGGCCAGTTCGGTACCCAGCCAGGCGATCATGGCGGACATGATCTCGGAGGTGGAAACCTTGCTCGTCAGCAGGGGAACGTCATGCTTTGCGGCAAGTTCCAGCATCTGCGGCAGGGGCTCCATATCGCGGGTCAGGATGGCCGCCGGCGGCTTTAGGCCGAAAAAGAGTTCCAGCCGCTCGCGCAGGGTCGCGTCGTCCAGTTCTTTGAGATAGCCCATCTCCGCAAGGCCGATGAACTGGATGCGCTCGGTATCAAAGTAGCGTTCATAGCCCGCGAACAGCAGGCCGGGACGGTTGACGTCGTGGGAACGAATGATCAGATCCCCGGCGGGTTTGTCCGGCATATACAACACGCCCAGCGAGTTGGCACGGATGAGTTTTTCAAGGGTGACGGAGTATTTTGTGCTCACAGAGAACCCTCCTTATATATATGGTATAGTTCAAAACGGGAACACTTATACCAATTATAAAACATAAAGCGCTTTCTCACAAGGGCATTTTCAAATTTTCTCGCGAAATCTTGCTTTTTCCGCTTTTCATAAAAAATCCGCGGTGCGGGAAAAAAAGACTTGACGGACGGGTTGCGTTGTGGTATAGTATGTTCACCTCTCGAGCAGGGTCTTTTTTTTGCGCCCGATTTTTTTCGAGAGGGAGGCCAATCAAAAAAGGAGGAGCCGTTATGAGAGTAAAGGTCACACTTGCCTGCACCGAATGCAAGCAGCGCAACTACAACACGATGAAGGAAAAGAAAAACAATCCCGATCGGTTGGAAATGAAGAAGTACTGCCGCTTCTGCAGGAAGCACACGCTTCACAGAGAAACCAAGTAAGGAGGGAGTTTCATGGCTGACGAGAAGAAAACTCCCGAACAGGAAGAAATCAAGTCTTCTGCCAAGAAAGACGCTCAAAAGCCCAAAAAGCCCAAAAAGCACGTTTGGGCCGCCATTAAAAAATGGTTCAAGGATATGCGCGGCGAGAACAAGAAAATTGTCTGGCCCTCCCGCAAAATGGTCCTGAAGAGCACGGGCGTTGTTATTGCCGCCATTCTGGTCATCGGCATCGGCATCTGGATCCTTGACTTCGCCATCTCCGGTGCTGTCGGCGCCGTCAACAAGGCCGCGCAGCAGGAGACGACCACCGAGGCCCCCACCGAAGCGGGCGACGCTGAGATCGCCGTCACCGGAGAGGACACGGCCGACACCGAGGAACCCTCTGCCGAGGATACGACCGAAGAGGCCGACACGACCGAAGCGGCCGCCGAGGAAGAGACGACCACCGAACCCACCACCGCTGCCTGATCGGCAGACGGATTCGGCTTTTCGGAGGTGTATAATGGCTGAAGAAGCAAGATGGTATATCATCCACACCTATTCCGGTTACGAGAATAAGGTCGCGGGATATATTGAGTCCCTGGTGGAAAACCACAAACTGCAGGAACGCATCCAGGGCGTCCGCATCCCGATGGAGACCGTCACCGAAATCAAGGACGACGGTTCTTCCGTTGAGGTCGAGCGCAAAATGATGCCCGGCTACGTGCTTGTGAAACTGGCCGTCGAGTTCGACGAAGACAACCGTCCGCAGGTCCCCAACGATATGTGGCACCTGATCCGCTACACCCGCGGCGTGACCGGTTTTGTCGGGCCGGAAAGCAAGCCCGTTCCCATGACGGATGATGAAGTCCGCCGTATGGGCATCGAGAAGAAAGTCACCGAAGTCACTTACGCGGTCGGCGATCTCGTCACCGTCGTCAAGGGTCCGTTCGAGGGCTTCTCCGGCGTGGTGGAAGTGCTGGACGTCGACAACAACCTTGTCCGCGTCAAGATTTCCATGTTCGGCAGAGAGACGCCGGTCGAGTTTGAACTC
>CADBON010000199.1 GCA_902796315.1 Oscillospiraceae bacterium
GGTCGGCTCGCGCCGCAAAAGCAGCGATTTCGGCAAGGTCCACACGGGCGAGCCCTACGGCGGGTATTATACCAAGGACGAACTGCGTGACGTGGCGGCGTACTGCGCCGAACGGAACATCTGCGTCGTGCCTGAGTTCGACGTGCCCGGTCACTCGACCGCAGCGATCGCGGCGTACCCGCACCTGTCGTGCAGCGGCGCGCCGGTCGAGGTGGAGACCCGGCAGGGCGTCTTTCCCAACCTGCTGTGCGCGGGCAAGCAGACGACCTATGATTTCGTGTTCGCCGTGCTGGATGAACTCTGCGACGTTTTTCCCGGGCCGTATATCCACATCGGCGGCGACGAGGCGCCCAAGGGGGCGTGGAACCGCTGCCCCGACTGCCGCAAAGCGTGCGAGGCGCTTGGCCTGACCGACAGCGAGCAGCTGCAGGGGGCGTTCACCAACCGGGTCGTCGCGTATCTGCGCGAAAAAGGCCGCACCGCCATCGTCTGGAACGAAGCGCTGAAATCCGGCCTGCTCGACCGCGGCGCCGTCGTGCAGAACTGGATGGACCGCGACAAGCTCTGCCCCGCGTGGGCGCACGACGGCGGCAAGGTGATCGTTTCGGAGTATTTTCACTACTATCTCGACTACCCCTACGCCATGACGCCGCTGAACAAGACCTTGACCTACGACCCGCTCAAGGGGCTGGACGCGCGCGGCGCACAGAACGTGCTGGGTGTGGAAGCGCCGCTGTGGACGGAAAATATCGACAATTTCGCCGCGCTTTGCGCGATGGGTTTCCCGCGGCTGGCCGCGGCCGCCGAAACCGCGTGGGCGCGTGAACCGCGTCAGCCGAAAGATTTTCACGGCGCACTGCGTTCGCTCGTGCCGCTACTGCGGGAAACGGGCGTCGAGCCCGCGCCCGAAAAGGCGTGGAACCCCTCGCCGCTCGTGCGGCCCGGCAAGACTCTGCGCCACTTCCTGCGCACGGTCGACCGCGATACGGTCAAAAACTTTTTGTTCCATACGAATGAAAAATAGCGCCGGTGCCGCAAACCGGCAAAGATTTTTCGGAATTTTCATGGTTTTTTTAACGCGTGTCCCCTTTTTGGGACTACGGTGATGGTACAATAGCCCCATCAAACGACAACGCGAACATCCATACAAGTACATAAACCCATAAAGAGTGCGCGAGGGACAAGCCCCATGACCGCACGGCAACCTGCCGAAAGGTAAGGTGCCAAAGCTTGAACGATGGGCCGTAACGATTTGCAGACGCCCGTCGAAACGACGGGCGTTCGTTTTGCCCGGAATCCTGTCAGAAAGGTGAAAAAAACATGACCTATCAAGAATACTGCGAAGCCACAAAACACGTGCCGATCTCTGACGAGTTGGAATTCTTTCCGTCCTACTTTTGGCCACATCCGACCACACTGTCGCTTGCGGATTTGGTTTCTGTCGGCAACAGCGGTTTGTCCGTTGTAAAAGTGCCGGAAACAGCCATCAACAAATTCGGCCGCGCCGTTCCGGTGGCCTATATTGCCCGGCGGGCGTTTGCCGGGAATCAAACCGTTACCGATATTATTCTTCCGGCAAGTATCAAGAGTCTTCCCGCGGGCGCCTTTGCCGGCTGCACGAACTTGAGAAATATTACGATCCCGCGCTCCGTCAAAACCATTCCGGAAAAGACGTTCGAGGGGTGCACCCGTCTTGTGAACGTATTCTACGAGGGCACGCCGGAAGAATGGGACGCCGTCCGCATCGTTCGCGACAGACACGTCGTTGAATTCGGGGACTGCATTCCGGGGACGCCCGTCAACACGATCGTGTCGGAGCGAAGGGATCATATTCCGGGAAACGAGCCGCTGTTTGCGGCGAACATCCATTTTCGGTGCCCTTTGACCGGGGGCGCGGCGCCGGATTTTCGCATCACGCTGGGCGGGAAAGACGTAACGGGTTTGTTTCGGACGGAGCCGTTATGTACCGAAAACGGAACATAACACGTGGTATTTTATATGCGTAAACAAAAACCGATACAAAAAGAAACGGAGGAAAAAATGATGAATTCATTTGACAAAGTTATCGGGTACGAAACCATCAAAGAAGAGCTGCTTCAGGTTTGTGATATGCTTCACAACCGCAAGACGTATGAGGATCTGGGCGCCAAATTGCCGCAGGGGATCCTGCTGTTCGGGGATCCGGGCCTCGGCAAAACGCTGATGGCCAAATGCTTTATCGAAGAAAGCGGTATCCCGTCATATACCGTCAGAAGGAATAAAGGCAACGACGACTTTATCGGCGACATTACCGACACGTTTGCGAAAGCAAAAGAAAACGCGCCCGCCGTCATCTTTCTCGATGATATGGATAAGTTCGCCAACGAGGACATCGGTCACCGCGACGCAGAGGAGTACGTTGCCGTTCAATCCGGCATCGACGAGGTCAAAAACCACGACGTTTTTGTCCTTGCCACCGCAAACGACATCCGCAAGCTGCCGGCCTCGCTTGTGCGCTCCGGCAGATTTGACAGAAGAATCGAAGTGCGGCCGCCGACCGACAGGGATGCAACGGCCATTATCGAGTACTATTTGTCCGATAAAAAAGTATCGGATTCGGTCAATATGGAAGATCTGACCAAGATGATCAGTTACAGTTCGTGCGCAGAGTTGGAAACCATGCTCAACGAGGCCGCGATCTCCGCCGCGCACCAAAGAAAAGCCAATATCGAAATGGAGGATATTGTCAAATCGGTCCTCAGAAGGCAGTATGCTGCGCCGGACAATTTTACCAAAACGTCTGCCGAAGATATGCAAAAGACCGCCCTTCACGAAGCCGGCCACCTTGTTGTGTGCGAGGCGCTTGAACCGGGCAGCGTGGGTCTTGCCTCTTTGCGCGCTACCGGCCGCGATTCCACCGGGGGCTTTATTCATCGCTGCAAGAAACCTTCAAGACGCTCGTATGAGGTGATGGCTTCACTGGCGGGGAAAGCGGCGGTCGAACTCTATTATTCCGAATCGTGCGCCGACGGTTGTCAGCGGGATATCAACCAAGCGTACAACGTGATCAGAGACGGACTTTCTGAAATCGGCACGCACGGATTCGGCATGATCGACGTTGCGAATCACCGCTTTCCGGACACGTCGGAAAGCCTGAATTCGCGGAACGAGGCCGTAACGCAAGCCGAACTGGAAAGGTACATGATCAAAACGAAGGATATTCTTCTCAAGAACAGACCGTTCCTGGAGTCGGTCACCGCGGCACTGGTTGAAAAAGAAACGCTTCTTTATTCCGATATCCGCGAGCTGAAACGCAATGCAACGATTGTTGAAGTCGCAGTTTAAGAGAAGACGCGACAGTATACGACGCGTATTTTTCCGGATACGATGGAAGAAACCTATGTGGAGGGATCACTAAATGGATGTATTTCGGTTTATTCATTCAAAAGATATACGCAAGTACTTGCAGGAGATCAATTATCAGTTTAATTCTCTCGAGGCCGCGTGGCTTGTCTATCAGTGCAGAGACGCGACGCTTAAAGAGAAGCACAAAGCGTGGAACGAGCTGATTGAAACCATGCCGGACTGCCGTATTGAAGAACGGCGTAAAGGCCTCGCGCAGGAGAGCCTCCACGGGTTTCTGAAAAAGTACATGGAGATTGAGAACAGGTTGGAACTTGAGTTTTATGAAGATCATCATACGGATACTTATGATTCCCACAAACCTTTCGTTTATAAGTTTGAGTACCTCTATAAAGACGGCTCAAAGTATGACTGGGGCACCGTGTTCTCGCGGTTTGACGCCATATATGAATCCATTATGGAGCCGGATGAGGACGTTGTTTCTATTCACTGTACCAAGATGCAAGTCGATCGGCTAAACAGCTGGCAAATCGCAGATCTTACACCCTCTTTCGATTTGCTGTACCTGAACAGAAACTTTGAGAATCAAGAGGAAGAAGACATATATTGGGACGTTTTCGATAGTATGTGGTTCGAGTTCCCGACACCGTTTCAAAAAGGCGACATCGTGTGGGATCCTTCCCGTCCCAAAGGGTTTTGCGGCGGGCCGTTTGTGATAACGGGCGTTTGCCTCGACGGGATCAAGAGCGAGCGGGTCAAAGAAAGTATCAGAACAAGAGGAGACACCTCGGAAATGCGTGTCGAAGGATATTTTCTGAACGAGGACGGCAGCCTCTATAAGGAGGTTACGTATAACTACATGGATCTTGAGTTTTTTGAAAATGCGCTGACGGGAACGCAAAGAACGTTGCTTGCGCTCAGCAGCTTTTTGAATGGCGAGATCGATTTGGCGCTGTTTGCGCGGGCCTATCATCAAATCATAACGGCGGGTTATGCCGCGGATAGCGTGCCGCGAGACTATACGAAAGAGGGACTATCCCTTGCGGGATTGACAAAAGATGACTGATGGATCGGTGTTCGGAAAGTCGCTTGGATGCATTGGTCCGGATACGACGAAAGAAACTTACGTTGACGTTCAAAGAGGCGACTGAATGAAACAGCAAGCGAACGCCTTGGTAAATGAGTTCAGGGTCGTTACCGCGTTACACTATTATTATGTCGGCGAGCCGGCGGCTTTAGAGGAAATTGCCGGCGGTCAGACGGCGGAGGATTATTATTGCTTTATTCTGAACGCCATCAACCAATTGGAGTTTCACGGGTATGAGGCGGTAAATTTTCGCGTCAGCGGTGAAGATCTGTTTCAATGTGTTGCGTACTTAAAGGATCTTGAAAACCGTAAAAAAGACATAAGGGTCATCTTTGAACTCAGACGTGAAAACCGTCCGCAAACGAAAGTGCAGCTGTCGCGGCGTATAGGCGGGCCGGGACAACGCGCGCAAAACGATTATCAGGTCAATAAGGATAAAACGGAGCTCTGCTTTCCTACGGTAGTTGTCAACCGCAAACGGGTCAACGCCTATCGGGAAGCAGAGCGGGAAATCGTCAGCGCGGTAACCCGGTGACGCGGGGCACGATCGGCTTCGCCGTTGAAGAAAGCAGCGAAAGAGAGAAACTATCATGCGCCATAAAAGAGACGTAGTCCATGACAAGCAAATACCGACAAACCTGCGAACGATAAAATCAGAGCTTTTCAGAATCGGGGTTCAGGCGATCTATACCCTTTTCGATTCTCTTATCAGCGAGCCGGACAGTTTCTGTCAAAAGAACAATATCATCATTACGGCGTTTTTGTTTGAGAAACTGTCATGCCTTGTTTACTACGGCAAAAACGGTCGTTACACAAAACCCCCGGTCGAGAAATATTACAGGGAAATCTTTGAAGCGTTCGCCGAAACGCCGGAAGAAGTCTATGAACGAACCGCCCACCGCGGCGTAACAAGAGAACAGGCGGACCACGTTTTCAAACTGGTTTGGCAGGTGGCCGATCTGGTGTGCCCCATGATGGCGTGCGTCTGCGAGCAAGCCATTATGAGCCAATATGCCTATGCAATCGAATACGTGATTCGGCATGACGGCGATTTGCCGAGGCCGGAAATCCCCGGTTACTCGCTTTTTCCGCACAATTATCCGGATTACCGCTATGGCGAGGGGATTGCCGAAACGATCAGTCAATATGACGGCTTTCATGGGTGAAAACGACGTGGCGTTGCGTTCACAAAAGGAGGCAAACGGTGTCACTTGATACAGCGATTGAACATGGAAAAGAAAAGCGTAAAACCTACCGCCGTTTTTGTAACAGTTTGCGCAGTCTGCCCGAACAACAACGTCCCGAAAAGAGAACGTTTCATTTGCACCGAAAACAGGACGTTGCACATGTTATACTGCGTGCGTAAGAAAGAAAAACAAAGGTTGTTATTGGGAGGTATCGTATGCGTTTTTACAAGATCGTTTCCAAAATTGCCGACGACTGCACCGTTCTGACAAGCGAGAAGGAGGGGTTTGAGTCCTTCGCGAATACCATGCAGTCCTGTTCCCGGGACTTGTACGTACAGTCGGATAAGAAGGACGTCGTTTTTGTCAGCCAGGCGTTAAAAGGCAACGTCGTCCGGCTTGGCGCTATCATCCACGAGAGCAGCGATATCCGCCGGGTGCTTGACCGCTTTTTTGCCCTCTGCGCGCTCCGGTCGGAAAAGGATCAGATCACGGAAGAAACGCTTGACAGCCTGCGCGGCAGTCTGCGTTTCGCAGATCGGTTTGACTTTGTTGAGGACGATGAGGGGTTGGCCGAGCAATTCGGCATTTCCCGGCTGCTCTTTCGTCATAACAGCAGTTGGTATGACGACAATATCATTGAAATGAAAAGCAAGAAGCAAATCATCGAGGAAGCCGAAAAAGGCCTGTATTCCGAGAGCTTTCTGCCCGAAATCGAAAGGATCTACGCCGGCAAAAAGCGAAACGGGCCCGTTGGCCATCCCGTGCACTATTTTGTCAGGACCTGCCGGGAGGACACGCGGCGCGAGCTGTGCCGTTCACTGATCTCCGCCCTGTACGAGAACGGCAGGATCGTGAACCAACGCTATGCGTACGTGGATTTCTATACGAGCGATATGGATTTCGACGAAGAGGTTTACGACGCTCTCTATAAAAGCTGTGAGGGCGGTGCGATGATCGTCCGCTACCATAACGACGGCGCCGGCGTAAGCCACGGCCCGTTCGCCGGCAGAGGCCTGTCGTTTGTCGACAACGTTTGTGCGGTCGCCAAGCGGTATCGGAACTCGGTGCAAACCATTTTCTGGACAGAGATGGATTCCGTCAAGACCCGCGATCTGTTCCTGGCCAATCTGACGTCGGTGCCGATCGTGGAGATCACCGACGATAAGGCGAGCGCGGAACGGGCCAAGTTCTATCTGAAAGAGCAGGCAAAGGCGCATGCTATCAGATCTGACGCGAAGCTTTTCAAGAATCTGAAGGACGGGGAAAGCTACGGGAGCGAAGAGCTGCGCCGATGGTTTGACGAATGGTATACGGAAAAACTGCAGACCGTCGTGTATGACCAGTATAAGGATATCAAGACGGCCACGGTAGAGATCGTGAAAGAGGACCCGAAGGGGAACGCCGCCGCCGAGCTTAAGGAAATGATCGGCCTTGACGCCGCCAAGGAAGTAATCGCCAACGCCGTCAATTTCTTTAAGATGCAAAAGCTCTATGAGGAGCGGGGACTGAGCGCCAACCGCCCGTCCATGCATATGGTGTTCACCGGCAATCCCGGCACGGCAAAAACCACCGTCGCACGCCTGTTTGCGCGGATCATGAAGGATAACGGACTGCTCACCAAGGGCGATCTGTATGAGGTCGGTCGGGCGGATATCGTCGGCCAGTACGTCGGTTCGACCGCTCCGCTCGTCAAAAAACACTTCAAAAGGGCAAAGGGCAGCGTGCTGTTCATTGACGAGGCGTACTCGCTCGTGGATGACAGAGAAGGCCTTTTCGGCGACGAAGCCATCAATACCATCGTTCAGGAGATGGAAAACAACCGCGACGACCTGGTCGTGATCTTTGCCGGCTATCCCGATAAGATGGAGGGATTTTTGAACAAGAATCCCGGCCTGCGTTCGCGCATCGCCTTCCACGTCAATTTTGACGACTACAATACAGAGGAGCTGCTCGACATCGCCGATCTGATGATCCAAAAGACGGGTTTTGAATTTGACGACGAGGCGTACGAGGAAATGAACCGGGTCTTTAACGAAGCCCGCCAAAAGTCGGATTTCGGCAACGGCCGGTACGTCCGCAATCTTATCGAGCTTTCCGCGTTGAAGCAGGCGTCGCGGCTGGCAAAAGCCGACCTGCAAAGTCTTACCGACGCCGATATGAAGCGCATTACAAAGGCGGATATCGCCGCCCCGCTGATAAGCCGTGATGACGGCCGACAAAGCCGGATCGGGTTCTGACGCGGCGGCCGTTACGGTGCGGTTTTCTTTTCCCGTTTCCCCGGCGGCATCTTCCAGAAAACCTCGATTTTAAAAAAATAAAGAATTCTTGCAACAGTTTCCTGTTTTTGGTAGTCTTGTCAAGTGAGGTGATTCACATGAAAAAAATAACAGCGATCGTTTTATCGTTAATCCTTGTTGCGGCGAGTATTGTTGTGCTGGCTTCCTGCACCAAGAAAGAAAACGGTAACACAAACACCAACGAAGCGGGCGGGGGCGAAATCGTCGGCGGCTATACCGCGGCGGAATCGCTTGCCATTACCGACGCTTTCAAAAACGTGTTCGAAAAAGCAACCGAACAACTTGACGGCGTGGACTATACGCCCGTTGCGTATCTGTCCAGTCAGGTCGTTGCCGGCACCAATCATCGTGTGCTGTGCAAGGCACAGACGGTTGTTCCCAACGCCGTCCCTACGTACGCGATACTTACCGTCTATGAGGATTTGCAGGGGAACGCAGAGGTGACGGAAATCATCAACAGCAAAGCGGAAGCAAACTACCCCGCGGGACTGAGCGGCGGTTGGAGCGAAACCGAAACGCCGGCCGTCACGGACGAGGCGAAAACGGCGCTTGAGAAAGCCACAGAAACGCTTACGGGCGCGGAATACACGCCGGTCGCTTTGCTGGCAACACAGGTCGTAGCGGGAACGAATTACCGCATTCTTTGTGAATCCAGGGCAACCGTACCGAATGCGGAAACGGGGTACGTGATCGTTACCGTGTACGCGGATCTTCAGGGCAACGCCGAGATCACGGACACGGTCGAATTTGAGAACGACGCCGCTGAGGCAGAGGCCGCGGACACCACGGAATAAGTAAGGAAACAACGAACAACTGAACACAATAAAACGGGAAGGCGCGAAACCTTCCCGTTTGTTGTTTTATACTGTATATGCCCTTGCCGCATTTGCTTCGCAAATGATCCTATTCTATGTCCGCCTCGCTCCGCCTGCGGCGAACCGCTCATAATGATATATCGCTTGCGCGATATGATATACCGTGCTGCCGCACGGCATGATATATTGCTCCTTCGTCACAATATGATGTGCTATCCGTTCCTTCATTCACCCTTTTGGATATCTCGCCTTCGGCGAGGAATCCAAAAGGATATCATCCCCGAAGGGGATATCATTTGCAGAGCATATATCACCCGTTCCGACAGGAACGGATATCATTGAAAAAGCACTTGCTTACGCAAGTGCTTTTTCATGGTGACCCGGACGAGAATCGAACTCGTGTTACCGCCGTGAAAGGGCGGTGTCTTAGCCGCTTGACCACCGGGCCGTATGGCCCCGACAGGTACGGTGCAATTGGTAGCGGCAGCTGGATTCGAACCGGCGACACCGCGGGTATGAACCGCGTGCTCTAGCCAACTGAGCTATGCCGCCATAGCGGCACGGTACCTGTGAGGGAGTGCCCCTCCGAAAAGAGGCTTGTTTATTATAATATGACGGTTGTGATTTGTCAAGGACTTTTTCGCGGGAAATTCAAAGCGGCGGAACGCCGCAAAGCGCCCCGCCGCGTGTGATAAAACCGATCAGCCCACGCCGAAGTACCGCACCGCGTTGTGGTACGAGATATTGCGCACGGTTTCGGTCAGGAACGCCATGTCGGCGGGATACTTGCCCTCTTCGACGAGGTCGCCGAGCAGTTCGCACAGAATGCGGCGGAAATATTCGTGCCGCGGGTAGGACAGGAACGAGCGCGAATCGGTGATCATCCCGATAAACGTGCCCAGCGCGCCGAGATTCATCACGGTCTGAAGTTGGGCGCGCATACCGTCGTAATTATCGTTGAACCACCAGGCGGAACCCATCTGCATTTTGCCGGGCACCTCGTCGCTCTGGAAGTTGCCGAGCATGGAACCGATCACGTAGTTGTCTTTCGGATTCAGGCAGAAGAGCACGGTGCGCGGCAGGCGCCATTCGGTGTTCATCGCGTCCAGAAGGCGCGACAGGGGTTCGGCGATCTGGCGGTCGCCGATGGAATCAAAGCCCGTGTCGGGGCCGAGGTTGCAGAACATGGTGGTATTGTTGTTGCGCATGGGGCCGATGTGCAGTTCCATTCCCCAGCCGCGGGCGCTGTACTCGTCGGCGAGGAAGAGCAGCAGTTCGGTCTTGAAGGCGTCGGCTTCTTCCGTCGTCAGGTGTTTGCCGCTTTGCTTTTTCTGAATAACAGCGTCCAGTTCCGCCTGATTTGCGCGGCGGAACGGCACGTAGAGCAGGCCGTGGTCGGCGGCGCGGCAGCCGTGTGCGGCGAAAAACCCGATGCGGTCCGCCAACGCGCCGCAGAGATCTGAAAAAGAATTTACGCTGCGGCCGCTGACGTTCTCCAGCTGGGTCAGCCAGTAGGCGAACCCCTCGCTTTCGACCGCGAGGGCCTTGTCGGGACGGAAGGCGGGCAGCACGCGGCACGCAAAACTGCGGTCGGCGGCGATCTTTTCGTGCCACTCCAGAGTGTCGGCGGCGTCGTCCGTCGTACAGACGATTTTGACGTTGCTTTTTTCGATCAGTTCACGCGGGGTGAAACCGCCGGCGTTGATGGCGGCGTTGGCCTGTTCCCAGATCTCGTCGCAGGTGGCGGGGGAGAGGGGTTTGGTGATGCCGAAATACCGCTGCAGTTCCAGGTGCGTCCAGTGATAAAGCGGGTTGCCGATAAGCTGCGGCATGGCCTGGGCCCAGGCGCGGAACTTGTGGTACGGCGTGTTCTTTTCGCTGGTGATATAATCCTCGGAAATGCCGCAGGAGCGCATGGCGCGCCACTTGTAATGGTCGCCGCCCAGCCAGAGTTCGGCAAGGTCGCGCGGCTGTTTGTTTTCATAGATCTCTTTGGGCGACAGATGGCAGTGCCAGTCAAAAATCGGCTCGTCTTTGCACGCCGCGAAAAGTTCTTTCGCGGTGTCTGTCGTCAGCAGAAAGTGTTCGTCCATGAACGGCTTCATATCACGAATCCTCCCGGATGTATTCAATCTCATTTTATATAGTATCACATAGGAAGAAAGATTTCAATATAAAACATTTATTGTAGAATAAAAATTTCCTGTTTGACTTTATCCCGGTTTTGCAATATGATATACTTGAAGAAAAATCGAGAGAAACGATAACGGAGGTGGTCGCTTGTACGTAGAGAGCAAAACCCCGATTTCCGACGACGAGCTGCGCGAACTGGTGCGGCAGTCGATAGCGGGCAGGACGCTGCGCAAGGTGCTGTTGCTGCCGCCCGATTACACCCGTCTGTACTCCGGCGCGGGCAAAATCACGCGCCTGTACTGGGAACTGCTGCACGACGTATGTACGGTTGACATCATGCCCGCCCTCGGCACGCACGTGCCTATGACGCGTGAGGAGTGCGCCGCCTTTTTCGGGCCCGAGGTGCCGTTTGACAGCATCCTCGTGCATAACTGGAAGACCGGCGTTGAAAAAATCGGCGAAGTGCCGGCGGAGTTCGTCCGCGAGGTGTCGGAGGGACTGGTCGACGAGAGCATCGACGTTGAGGTCAACCGCCGTCTGCTCGACCCGTCCTACGACCTGATCGTTTCCATCGGCCAGGTCGTGCCGCACGAGGTCGTCGGAATGGCGAATTACAGCAAAAATATCTTCGTCGGCTGCGGCGGCAGCAGTATGATCAATTCGTCGCATATGCTCGGCGCGTTTTACGGGCTGGAGCGCATCATGGGAAAAGATTTTTCGCCCGTGCGCCGCGTTTTCGATTACGCCGAAGAGCATTTTCTCAAAGATCTGCCGCTGCTGTACGTGCTGACCGTCACCACCAACGAGGGCGACGAGACCTTGCTGCACGACGTATATTTCGGGCGCGGCCGCGCCAATTTCGAGCGCGCCGTGGCGGAAAGCCGACAGCGAAACCTGATCGCGGTGGGCAAGCCGCTGAAAAAGGTCGTCGTCAATCTGGACCCGCGCGAATTCAAAAGCACGTGGCTCGGCAACAAGGCGGTGTACCGCACGCGCCTTGCCATTGCCGACGGCGGCGATCTGATCGTGCTCGCCCCGGGCGTCGATAAGTTCGGCGAGGATCCCGAAAACGACCGTCTGATCCGCAAATTCGGCTACGTCGGCCGCGAGCGGGTGCTGGAACTGGTCAAGACGGAACCCGAACTGAAAGCCAATCTTTCAGTGGCGGCGCACCTGATCCACGGGTCGTCCGACGGGCGTTTTCGCGTGACCTACTGCACCAAACTGCTCACCCGCGACGAGGTCGAGGGCGTCAATTTTGCCTACCGGCCCTATGACGAAGCGGTCAAAACCTATGACCCCGCCGTTCTCAAAGACGGGTTTCAGACCGTCGACGGGGAAGAAATCTATTACATCAGCAATCCGGCGCTCGGCCTTTGGAGCGTCTGACGCCGGTTAACGGGAGGAACTGTTTATGAAAAAATCGGACATCGGCCTGATCGGGCTCGCCGTCATGGGCGAAAACCTCGTGCTCAATATGGAGAGCAAGGGGTTCACCGTTTCGGTCGATAACCGCACGGCCGAAAAAGTCGACCGCTTTCTGGCGGGCCGCGGCGCCGGCAAGAACTTTTACGGCGCACACTCGCTGCAGGAACTGGTCGACTCGCTTGAAAAACCGCGCAAGGTCATGATGATGATCAAAGCCGGTCAGCCCGTCGACGATATGATCGAACAACTCGTGCCCCTGCTGGAGCCGGGCGACGTGATCATCGACGGCGGCAACTCGCATTTCCCGGACACCGCGCGCCGCACGGCCTTTGTTGAGAGCAAGGGTCTGCTGTATATCGGCACCGGCGTCAGCGGCGGCGAGGAGGGCGCCCTGCACGGCCCCTCGATGATGCCCGGCGGCAGCCCCGCCGCGTGGCCGCTCGTGAAACCGATCTTTCAGGCCATCTGCGCCAAGGTCGAGGACGGCACGCCCTGCTGTGACTGGGTGGGCGAAAACGGCGCGGGCCACTTCGTCAAAATGGTGCATAACGGCATCGAGTACGGCGATATGCAGCTGATCTGCGAGGCCTATCACCTGATGAAGAGCGTGCTGGGCATGAGCGACGACGAGATGCACGACGTTTTTGCCGAATGGAACCGCGGCGAACTGGACAGTTACCTCATTCAGATCACCCGTGATATTCTGGCCTATAAAGATACCGACGGCAGCCCCATTGTCGAAAAGATCCTCGATACGGCGGGACAGAAGGGCACCGGCAAGTGGACCGGTATCGCCGCGCTGGACGAGGGCGTGCCGCTGACGCTGATCGGCGAGGCGGTGTTCGCACGCTGCCTGAGCGCGATGAAGGCCGAACGCGTGGCCGCCGCACAGGAACTCAAGGGCGAGGGGCTCATCCCCTTTACCGGCGACCGCAAACAGTTTATCGACGATATCCGCGACGCGCTGTTCGCGTCCAAGATCGTGTCCTACGCGCAGGGCTATACGCTCATGCGCTCCGCCGCCGCGACCTACGGTTGGAACCTCAACTACGGCGGCATCGCCCTGATGTGGCGCGGCGGGTGCATCATCCGCAGCGTGTTCCTGGGCAAGATCAAAGAGGCCTATGACGCGAACCCGGGTCTTACCAACCTGCTGCTCGACCCGTACTTCGCCGGGCAGATCGCCCGCGCCCAGGCCGGCTGGCGCCGCGTCTGTGCGACCGCCGTCG
The DNA here is from genome assembly GCA_902796315.1 of Oscillospiraceae bacterium. GTDB lineage: Bacteria > Bacillota > Clostridia > Oscillospirales > Acutalibacteraceae > DTU089. The sequence continues at coordinate 13,519 of CADBON010000199.1, forward strand.
GCTGCGGCATACCGGTACCGGCGATGACCAGCGCGCTGACCTATTTCGACGGCTACCGCTGCGACCGCCTGCCGCAGAATCTGCTGCAGGCCCAGCGCGACTATTTCGGCGCTCACACCTATGAGCGCACCGACAAGCCGCGCGGCGAATTCTTCCACACCAACTGGACGGGCGAGGGCGGCGATACGGCCGCCACGCAGTATAACGCGTAACGAGAAAGGGGAAAACGACCGTGAAACAACTTCGTGAATCTTACCGATACGCGCTGGTCGTGCCGACCAGCATGGGCCTGCGTCTGTCCGCGGACGCCGGCCAGCCGATCGCCGCGAGCAATCGCTTTATGCTGCAGGCGACCTCGGCCGAGACCAACGTTGCCAGCATCTCGTCCTACCTCGGCCTGCCCGTCAAAGTGCTGACGACCTTCGTCAAGGGTAGCCCGATGGCGCAGTTCATCAAGGCGGACCTGCGTGCCCGCGGGATGGAGTATGAGGGCAAAGAGGTGGAGCCGGGCGGCCCCTGGGGGTACCGCCATCAGTTCAATATTGCCGACAGCGGCTACGGCAGCCGCGGCCCGCGCGTCTGGAACGACCGCGCCGGCGAGATCGGCCGCACGCTGAATATCGCCGATTTTGATGTCGAACGCCTCTTCGGGCAGGAGGGCGTCGCCGTGCTGCACATGAGCGGCCTTGTCTGCGCCCTGTCGCATGAAACCAGCGTTTTTTGCCTGGAACTTGCCCGCGCCGCCAAAAAGTACGGCACGCTGATCTCCTTTGATCTGAACTATCGCGCCACGTTCTGGGAGGGCCGCGAACAGGAACTGCGCGACGTGTTTACCGAAATCGCCTCTGTCGCCGATATTCTCGTCGGCAACGAGGAGGACTTCCAGCTCGCGCTCGGCATTCAGGGACCCGAGGCGGGCGGCAAAGACCTCGCCGGAAAAATCGATTCTTTCAAAGAAATGATCGACCGCGTGCGCCGGGAGTTCCCCGACGTGTCGATCTTTGCGACCACGCTGCGTCAGGTGCAGAACGTCAACAGCCACCTCTGGGGCGCCATTATGCTGGAGGACGGCAAGTGGTACGTCGCCGACCCGCGTGAGATCACCGTGCTGGACCGCATCGGCGGCGGCGACGGTTTTGTCGGCGGTCTGCTGTACGCCGTGATCAAGGGTTGGGATCCCGGAAAGCAACTGGCTTTCGGCTGGGGCAGCGGCGCCCTTGCCACGACCTTCTTGACCGACTACGCCCAGCCCGCCGACGAGGAGCAGATCTGGAGCGTGTGGAACGGCAACGCCCGCGTCAAGCGCTGACCGCCCGTTCAAAAACAAGCGAAAACGCCCGCCCTCTCACGAGGGCGGGCGTTCGTTTACAAAAAACAGTGGCAGCCGATTGGCTGCCACCGTGTGCATTGTGTTGGCGTCGCCCTATTTTTCCGGGAGGCTTCCCTCCGAGTATCTTCGGCGCGGCTGAGCTTAACTACCGTGTTCGGGATGGGAACGGGTGGACCCTCAGCGCCATCAACACC
>CADBON010000200.1 GCA_902796315.1 Oscillospiraceae bacterium
ACGACGGTGCCGTCCAGCGGCACTTTTTCGCCGGGCAGCACGGTGATGACCGTGCCGACCGCCACCTCGTCGGGGCTGACCTTGACGAGCGCGCCGTTTTGCTCCACGTTGGCGCTGTCGGGGCGGATGTCCATCAGCGCGGCGATGTTTTTGCGGCTTTTACGCACGGCGTAGCTCTGGAAAAACTCGCCGATCTGGTAAAAGAGCATGACCGCGACGGCCTCCGAGAAATTGCCGGACTTTTCCGCGATCGCGATCGCGATGGCCCCGAAGGTGGCGACCGCCATCAGAAAGTTCTCATCCAAAAGGCGGCCGTTCCCCGCGCCGCGCACGGCCTTGAGCAGCACGTCGTAACCGATGATCAGATAGGCCGCGGCAAAGACCGCCGCCTTTGCCCACACGGGCAGGGGCGGCAGCAGGCCGACGGCAAATAGCGCCGCCGACACGCCGATGCGGATCAGCATCCGCTTCTGCTTTTTGTTCATATCGGCTCCTTAAAAATCGATCTCGCAGTCGGGCTCGACCTTGCGGCACGCCTTGAGGACCTTTTTCATGACCGCTTTCTCGTCGCTGCCGTCGGCGAACTCGACCGTCATTTTCTGCATCATGAAGTTGACGCTTGCATCCGCCACGCCCTCGGTCTTTTGCGCGGCGCGCTCCATCAGGTTGGCGCAGTTCGCGCAATCGACTTCAATGGAATAGGTTTTTTTCATAACCGTCACCTTCCGATTTAACAATTAAGTACTTGTTTAATCCTTACAGTTGGAGTATACTGAAAACGGATGAAAAATACAAGCGATTTGACGCCGATGTTTCCGTTTGGACCAAAAGACCTTCCGAACGGAACAGAAAGGAGCCCCCATGGAACAAACATTGCCGCACCGCCACGACGGCGACAGGGAGGAAGCGTTCGCCGCCGCCCTGCAAAAACAAGAGAATTTTGAGAAGGTCGCGGGTCTGTTCCGCCTGCTTGCGGACCCGAGCCGCGTGCGCATCTTCTGGCTGTTGTGCCATTGCGAGACCTGCGTGCTGAATCTGTCGGCAATGGTGAATATGAGCAGCCCCGCCGTGTCGCACCACCTGCGCCTTTTGCGCGACGCGGCGCTGGTCACCACCCGCCGCCTCGGCAAGGAGGTCTATTACCGCGCCGCCGACACGCCCGCCGCCGATCTGCTGCACAAAATGATCGAGGGCACGACCGCCATCGCCTGCCCCGAGGACGCCGCCGCGGTCGCCGCCGTGCCCCACACGCTGGACGAGCGCGCCGCAACGGGCGAGGCGCGCGTGTCGCCCGAACAGCTCGAGATCATTCGCCGCGTGCACGACACGCTCGCCGAGGACCTCGGGCAGCGCATCACCATCGACGAGCTGTCGCGCCGCTTTCTGATGAACACCTCCACGCTCAAAGCGCTGTTCCGCGAGGTGTACGGCAATTCCATCGCGGCGCATATCAAGGAGCACCGCATGGAAAAGGCCGCCGCGCTGCTGCGCGAGAGCGGCGCCCCGGTCGCCGCGATCGGCGCGGCCGTCGGGTACGGGAGCGCGGGGAAATTCGCGGTCGAGTTCAAAAAGTATTTCGGCGTGTCGCCGAGCGAGTACCGCAAGGGGCAGAAATAAACCGAATCAAAGGTTTTGCAAAACAGAAAACCGACTGGTTTTTCAGTCGGTTTTTTGTCGCTTTTTCGCTCACGCGGCGGGCGGGAGCGCCATGGCGGAACAGATCTTTTTGCGTTCGTAAAAGTACAGCGCCGTCTGCATCACGTAGGTGACGAACCACGAGAGGGGATAGGCGATAAACAGCATCGTCAGCGTGCGGTTCAGCGGCAGGGCCAGCCAGATCCACGCAAGGCGCAGGGCGCAGGTGCCGATCACCGACACGATCATCGGCGAGGTCGATTTGCCGAGGCCGCGGATGAAGCCCGTCGTCATATCCTGCAGCGAGCAGAAGATGTAGAAGGGCATGACCAGCGCCATCCGCGCCACGCCCACGGCGATCACGCCCTCGTCCTCGGAGAAAATGCCGAGGATGCCGCGGCGGCAGAAAAAGCCGACCGCCGCCAGCACGAGGCCGATCACCACCGCGAACGACAGCGTTTTGCGGTAGACGGTTTTGAGGTTGTCCGGCCGCCGTGCGCCGACGTTCTGCGAGGTGAAGGTGATGCCCGCCTGGGTAAAGGCGTTTGTCGCGACGTAGATATAGGCGTCATAGTTCGACCCGGCGGAGATGCCCGCCATTGCCTCGGGCCCAAAGGAGTTGGTCACGGATTGGATAATGACGTTGGAGATGGAGAACATCGAGTTCTGCAGGCCCGCCGGCACGCCGATCTTGACGATGGCGAGCAGTTCCCGCTTATACGGGCGCATCTTGCGGAGCGAAAAGCCGAAGTCGGCCCCGTTTTTGATAAAGATCGCAAGCACGACGATTGCCGAAAGGTACTGGCTGATAATTGTGGCGAGGGCCACGCCCACGACGCCCAGCCCGAAAACGATCACGAAATACAGATTGAGCCCCACGTTCACAAGTCCCGTACAGAGCAGAATATACAGCGGCCGCTTCGTGTCGCCCGACGAGCGCAGCACCGCCGCGCCGAAGTTGTAAAACATCTGCGCCGGGGAGCCGAGAAAGTAGATGCGCAGATAGATTGTCGACAGCGGCAGTACCGCCGGGTCGACGTTCATAAACGTCAGCAGCACCCCCGACAGCGTTACGCCGATCAGCGAGGCCAGCACGCCGCTGATAAGGCCCAGCGACAGCGAGGTGTTCACACAGCGCCCCAGCGCCGCGCGGTCGCCGCTGCCGATACAGCGGGCGCTGAGCACGCCCGCGCCCATCGACATGCCGACAAAGATATTGAGCAGCAGCGTCACCAGCGAGCCGGTCGAACCGACCGCCGCCAACGCGTTCGTGCCGGCAAAGCGGCCCACCGTCACGGTGTCCGCGGTGTTGTAGACCAGCTGCAAAATGCCGGTGAGCATCAGCGGCAGGGCAAACCGCACGATCTTGCCGCCAAAGGGGCCGTGCGTCATATCCACAAAGTTTTTCGTTCCCATAAAGCGCCTCTGACTGCGGCTGAAACGCCGCGTCTTTTTCCACGAAAGGTATTATATATCCGCCCGGCGGTCAGGTCAATGCTCTGATGGAATGAAAACGGAAAAAGCGGCGGCAAATCCGTAGACAATCCGGCGGTGGCCTGCTATAATACAATCACGGGACGGGGCGACCGCGCTTCGTCAGAAAAACAAACGGCAGGTGAACGTATGAACAACCAAAGAGCCGGCGCACGCGCCGAACGGCAAAAGACCAAAAATTCCGTGAAGCGGATCACCCGCGACCTGTACCTTGTCGACTACCAAAACGAATACTATCTGGACGAACTTTTGGAAACCGGGGTTTCTTCCATCGCCGGGCTTGTCGCGTTCGCGGCCAAAAAGTTCAATCTCGGCACCAAGACGCTGGCGCTGGGCGACGAACAGGGCGCGGGCTGCACCACGTTCGAATCGTTCACCGAAAACGGCGACCACATCCTTGCCCGCAACTTCGACTTCCGCCGCGCTTCCTGCTTCGTTGTGTGGACGCATCCGAAAAACGGCTACGCCTCGATGGGCGTTGTCGACAATAACTTTATGCTCTACGGGCAGAACCGTCTGCCGGTCGGCAAGCGCAACGTCAACCGGGTGCTGCTGGCGCCGTACTGCTGTGTGGACGGCATCAACGAGCAGGGGCTTGCCATCGCCGTGCTTCAGATCAAGGCGGCCGCCACTAAGCAGACCGACAAAAGCAAAAAAGATATCACCACGACCGCGATGATCCGCGGCGTGCTCGATACCTGCAAAGACACGGACGAGGCGGTGGCGTTCATCAAGCGCTACAATATGCACGATTCCCTGTATACCAATTACCATTATCAGATCATTGACAGGCGCGGCAAAAGCGTCGTCGTGGAATATATCAACAACGTGATGCACGTCTATCAGCGCGGCAGCGAGCAGTACCCGGTCACGGGCTCGGTCTATGAAAACGACGGGCTGAAAAGCCAGTACGTTTCCAATTTCTGCATCACCTCCGACACGCCGGGCTTTAAGGCGATCGAGCACGGGCGCGACCGCATCGGCGCGGTCACCAAGGTGCTGCGCGAAAAGGGCGAGGTCCTGTCTGAGATGGACGCCATGACCTTGCTCAGCCACGTGCGGCTGAACTATCAGCACGACCGCTATCCGTGGCGGGTGCTCGCCCTGTGGAGCGCGGTCTATAACGTCACCGCGGGCACGCTGAAAATCGCGGCCCATCTGGATTATTCCAAAGTGTTCACGTTTTGCATCGACCGCCCGCAAGAGATCTTGAAAACCGAGGCGGTCGAGAATTCGCCCTATGAGCCGGTCGAGTGGCAGCACTGACCAAAAAGAATGAATTGCGCCCGCGGCGCGTGAATTGACGTGCGTCATGAATTGCACTGCGTGCATGAATTGCCCTGCGGGGCATAAAGAGCAATTCAATTCACGGAGCGAAGCGAGAAATCATGCGCGAAGCGCAAATCATGACGGCAAAGCCGTCAA
>CADBON010000201.1 GCA_902796315.1 Oscillospiraceae bacterium
ATGGCGTAACTGTTGTCAACGCCGTCGAAGGAATTGGTGATCTCTTCCAGTTTTTCAAGACGCTTGATATAGGTCTCGATATTCTCGCGGCGGGCGCCGGGACGGGCGGCGCTGATGGCGTCGGCGGCCTGCACGAGGCAGGCGACGACGGTCTTGGCCTCCACGTCGCCGTGGTGCGCCTGGATGGCGTGGATAACGGCGTCGCTTTCGCGGTTCTTGCGGGCGGCCTCAACGCCAAGTTCGACGTGCGTACCCTCAAACTCGTGGTCAAGCGCCTTGCCGATGTCGTGCAGCAGGCCCGCGCGCTTGGCGGTCTTGACGTCGGCGCCGATCTCGGCGGCCATCAGCCCGGCAAGCAGCGACACCTCGACAGAGTGCTGCAGCACGTTCTGACCGTAACTGGTGCGGTATTTCAGACGGCCGAGCAGTTTGACAAGTTCGCCGTGCAGACCGTTTACGCCGGCCTCGATAACGGCTTTTTCGCCGGCCTGTTTGATGGTCTGGTCGACCTCGCGTTTGGATTTTTCGTACATTTCCTCAACGCGGGCGGGGTGGATGCGGCCGTCGGCGACGAGCTTTTCGAGCGTCAGGCGGGCGATCTCACGCCGCACGGGCTCAAAGCACGAAACGGTGATGGCCTCGGGCGTGTCGTCAATGATCAGATCGACGCCCGTGATGGTCTCGATGGTGCGGATGTTGCGGCCCTCACGGCCGATGATGCGGCCCTTCATTTCGTCGCTGGGAATGGCGACGACCGAAACCGTGGCCTCTGCCGCGTGGTCGGCAGCGCAGCGCTGGATGGCGCCGGAAACGATTTCGCGGGCGCGGGAATCCGCCTCATCTTTGATCTGCTGTTCAAACTCCATGATCTTGACCGCTTTTTCGTGGGTCAGTTGTTCGTCCAGGCGGTTGAGCAGTTCCAGTTTTGCCTGCTCTTTGGAGGTACCGGAGATCTTTTCAAGCATTTCGAGTTCGCTGCGTTTGAGAGCGGCGACCTCTTCTTCTTTCTCGGCGATGGCCTTGGTCCTTGCGGCAAGGGCTTCCTCTTTCTTTTCGTGCGCCTCGATCTTTTTGTCGAGACTTTCTTCTTTTTGGTTCAGACGACGCTCCTGGTGCTGAACCTCCGCGCGGCGTTCGCGCAGTTCGCGTTCGTTTTCGGTTCGCTGTTTGTGGATTTCATCCCGGGCTTCCAGAACGGCCTCTTTCTTTTTCTGCTCCGCCTCGTTCATGGCGTTGTTGACGATGCGTGCAGCTTCTTCCGTTGCGGAACCGATGGCGGCCTCCGCCACCCGTTTGCGGTGAATGCCGCCGAGGATGAAACCGATCGCGCCGCCGAGGACGAGCGCCACAACGCCGATAATGATGGCTATGGGAGTAGGCACTGTGTCGGTTCTCCTTTCGATAGAATAAAATGGTGGATCGTTATAAATAAAAGTTTTGCCGCGGGTTTGGCCTTGCCGCCGCGGAAGTCAAATAGAAGTTGAAAAGCAATCTATAAGCACGTTGCAAAACAATTATCTTACAAGCGACAATGAATACTACCACAAGTACCCATTATCTTTGATATTATAATATTATTTTTACTATAAGTCAAGAAAAACGTACAAAAAAAGCGCATTTTAAGAAGATTTATGAAATCAAAAACAGCCGGCCTGCCGGTCGGCTGTCAAAATGAGGCAAAACGGGAAAATCGGGCGGGCGCTCACCCCTGCGGAAGGGGCGCGATCACACCGCCGCCCAGCACGACGTCGCCGTCGTAGAGCACGGCGCTCTGCCCGGGGGTAACGGCGCGCTGCGGTTCGTCAAAGACAAGGCGCACGCCGTCGGGCGTGACCGTGACCTCGGCGGGTTGTTCACGGTGGCGGTAGCGCAGTTTGCCGAGGCAGCGAAAGCGCTCCGCCGGCGGTTCGCCCGCGATCCAGTTGAAATCACGAACGAACACCTCGCGCGAAAAGAGCGCGTCGTTGTCGCCGACGACGATCTGATTCGTCTCGGGGCGGATCGCCAGCACGTAGGTCGGCTTGCCGAGCGCGATCCCCAGCCCGCGATGCTGACCGAGGGTGTAGCGGATGATCCCCTTATGACGGCCGACGACGCGGCCGTCGGGGTCGACGTAATCGCCGGGCGGGCACGGTCCGGTCAGTTCTTCGACCACACGGGCGTAATCGCCGTCGGGCGCGAAGCAGATGTCCTGACTGTCGGACTTATTGGCGTTCAAAAACCCGCGCGAAGCGGCGATGGCGCGCGTTTCATCCTTGGAGATACCGCCGAGCGGGAAGGCCGTGTGGGCAAGCTGTTCCTGCGTGAGGCAGTACAGCACGTAACTCTGATCCTTGTCCGGCGACAGCGCCTTTTTCAGCACAAAGCGGTCCCCTGCCCGCTCGATGCGGGCATAGTGGCCGGTCACCAGCACGTCGCAGTCGAGTGCGCGGGCGCGCTCGTACAGGCGGCCGAACTTGAGATAGCGGTTACAGTCGACGCAGGGGTTGGGCGTCAGACCGTGCCGGTAGGCGTCCGCGAAGCGCTGCATGACCTGCGCGCGAAATTCGTCGCGGTAGTTGAAAACGTAGAACGGGATGCCGAGCCGGTTGGCGACGCCGCGGGCGTCCTCCGCGTCCTCGAGCGAACAGCAGGGGCGCTCGGCGGAAATGCCGGCATCCGCATTGTCAAACAGTTTCATCGTACAGCCGATGCACTCGTACCCCTGCTCCTGCATCAGGCAGGCGGCAACGCTGCTGTCCACGCCGCCGCTCATCGCGATCAGCGCCCTCATCCGAGCCGAAGCATCTCGTCGATGCACCTCTTGGCGCCGGCGCGCACGTCCTCGGGGAGAACGATCTCCTCGCCGCCCTCGCCGCGCAGGCAGTTGTAAACGTCCGCAAGCGTGGTAACGGCCATGTTGTGGCACACGCAGCGGTGCGAAAGCGGGTAAAAGCGCTTGTCGGGGCAGGCAAACTGCAGGTGGGTGACGATGGAATTCTCGGTACCGATGATGAATTCCTGTGCCTCGCTCTTTTCGGCAAAGGCCATGATACCGGTGGTGGAACCGGCGTAATCGGCAAGGGCTGTGACCGCCGGCGGGCACTCGGGGTGAACGAGCAGTTTCGCCTGCGGATGCAGACGGCGGGCGCGCTCGACGTCCTCGACTGTGACGCGCAAATGCACGGGACAGCCGCCGCGAACCAGTGCGATGTCTTTCTCGGGGACCTGCTCCTGCACCCACGCGCCGAGTTGGCAGTCGGGGATGAACAGGATTTTGTCGTTCGGGACCGCCCGCACGATCTTGACCGCCGACGAGGACGTGACGCACACGTCGCAGGCGGTCTTGAGTTCGCTCGTGGTGTTGATATACGCCACGACGGTGCGGTCGGGCATCTGCGCGCGCAGTTCCTTGAGCTCGTCAAGACTGAACTGTTCCGCCATCGGGCAGCCCGCAACGGGGTTGGGCAGGTACACGCGCTTGTCGGGCGACAGGATCTTGGCGGTCTCGGCCATAAAGCGCACGCCGCACATGATCACGACGTCGGCGTCGGTTTTGGCGGCGTCCTGCGAAAGGCCGAAGCTGTCGCCGATATAGTCCGCCACCTCCCAGATGTCGTGGCTCTGATAGGCGTGGACGAGGATGCAGGCGTTCTTTTCGCGCTTCAGGCGCAAAATCTCTTCCTGGTATTCACGGATGGTCATAACAACACCTCATTTTTCATTGAAGTTCATCGACGGGCCGGCATTTACGGCGCCGTTTCGCCCAGCAGGGCGCGCACCACGACCGACGCGGCCAAAAGTCCCGCGGCGGGCGGCACGAAACTGACCGAGCCGGGAACGAGCGCGTG
>CADBON010000202.1 GCA_902796315.1 Oscillospiraceae bacterium
CGCGCCCTGCTCGCTATGGCGGACGCCCTGCTTGCCGACAGCGCCGCCATTCTGGAGCAGAACCGGCTGGATCTGGACGCCGCCCGCGGCACCGTTTCGGACGTGATGCTTGACCGCCTGGCGCTGACCGAAGACCGCCTCAAGGGGATGGCCGACGGCGTGCGCGAAGTGGCGGCCCTGCCCGATCCCGTGGGCGAGGTGCTTGCCCGCGTGGAGCGCCCCAACGGTCTGGTGATCGAAAAGACCGCCGTCCCGATGGGCGTCGTCGCCATTATTTACGAGAGCCGTCCCAACGTCACCAGCGATGCGGCCGCCCTTGCCCTGAAAAGCGGCAACGTCTGCGTCCTGCGCGGCGGCAAAGAGGCCTTCCGCTCCGCGTACGCCATCGTGCGCGCCATGCGCGCGGGCCTGCGCTCGCTCGGCCTGCCCGAGACCTTCATCAATTTGGTCGAGGATACCACCCGTGCAAGTTCCGCCGAACTCATGACCGCCGTCGGCTACGTCGATTTGCTCATTCCGCGCGGCGGCGCCGGGCTCATCCGCGCCGTCACCGAGAATGCCGCCGTGCCCTGCATTCAGACCGGCACGGGCATCTGCCACGTCTACGTGGACGGGGCCGCCGATTTGGAGATGGCGCTGAATATCGTTGAGAACGCCAAGACCAGCCGCCCGTCCGTCTGCAACGCCGAAGAGGTGCTGCTGGTCGCGCGTTCGGCCGCGCCCGCCTTTTTGCCGCGCCTGAAAGAGCGGCTGTGCGAGGACCGCGCCGCAAAGGGGCTTGCGCCCGTCGAACTGCGGCTGGATGCCGAGGCCGCGCAGATCATCGACGGCACGCCCGCCGGCGAAAACGATTTTGATACCGAATTTTTGGATTATATCCTCGCCGTCAAGATCGTCGCGGACGTGGATGAGGCCGTCGCCCACATCGCCCGCCATTCCACCGGTCACAGCGATTGCATCGTCACGGCCGACGCGGCCGCGGCCGCCCGCTTCACCGCGGCGGTCGACAGCGCCGCCGTGTACGTCAACGCCTCCACGCGCTTTACCGACGGCGGCGAATTCGGTCTGGGCTGTGAGATGGGCATTTCCACCCAAAAACTGCACGCCCGCGGCCCGATGGGTCTGCGGGAACTGACCACCTATAAATATATCGTCCGCGGCAGCGGTCAAATTCGATGAAAGGGTGATTGTATGAGAACAGCAGGATTTATCGGCTGCGGCAATATGGGCTCCGCGCTTGCGCGGGCGGCCGCCGCTTCCGCCGGCCCCGAAAACGTCTACGTCTTTGACGTGGAACAGCAAAAGTCGAAGGCCTTTGCCGAAGAGACGGACGTCAACCTCTCGGACGCCGAGTTCATCGCCCGTCATTGCGACTACATTTTCTTGGCGGTCAAGCCGCAGGTTTTGCGCGACGCCGTCGCGTCGCTTACAAGCGTCCTCGAAGAACGCACCACCGATTTCGTCATCGTCAGCATGGCGGCGGGCGTGCCGCTTGCAACGATTGAAACGATGTTCGGTTTTGAGTGCCCCGTCATCCGCATCATGCCCAACATCCCCGCGGCCGCCGGCAAAGGCGTGATTTTGTACACGCCCAACCGCTTTGCCGACCGCAACGACGTGACGGATTTCTGCGAATTGATGCAGGGCGCGGGCCTTCTTGACCGTATCGACGAGAGCAAGATCGACGCCGCGAGCTGCGTTTCCGGCTGCGGCCCCGCGTTCGTCTATCTCTTTTTGGAGGCGCTTGCGGACGGCGCCGTCAAGTGCGGCCTGTCGCGTGACAAGGCGCAGCTGTACGCCGCCCAAACGCTGATCGGTTCCGCAGAGATGATGCTGCAAAGCGGCCGTCACCCCGGCGAACTCAAAGACGCGGTCTGCAGTCCCGCCGGCTCGACCATCGAGGGCGTCAAGGCGCTGGAAGAGGGCGCGTTCCGCGCCGACGTCATCAACGCCGTCGTCAAGGCGTACGAGCGCACGCTCGAACTCGGCAAATGAACGGCGAAACGCTGTCGCTTGTCCGCCCGTCGGAGGAGCATCTGAATGCGATCGACGATTTTCGCCGCGAAATGCTGGAAACCGCCAGTCGGATGGACGGCTGCGGCCCCCTGCGGCGGGTCAAATCGCCTGAGGGCTTTGTCGAGTATTGCCGCGCCGCCGAGCGCGGCGAGTTCCCGCGCGCCGACATGGTCCCCGCCACCCAGTTCCTGTTCGTGCGCGAGCCGGACGGCGTTATCGTCGGCATGCTGCAGGTGCGCCACCGTTTGAATGCGCGCCTTGCCGCCTGCGGCGGGCATATCGGTTATTGCGTGCGCCCCTCGGAGCGCCGCAAGGGTTACGCGACCGCTATGCTGGCCGCCGCCCTGCCGTATTGCCGCGCGCTCGGCATCGATCCCGTGTTGATCTTTACCGCCAACGAAGCGTCCGCCCGCGTCGTGCGCGCCAACGGCGGCGTCAAGACCGGCGACGCCGCGGACGGCGATATCCCGCTCGAGCGGTTTGAGATCCGCTTGGGTTAAGCGTTAAACAAACAAAAAAACCGCCCCACGGAACGGGCAATCCCGATAAGGAAGTTTTTCACCACGCGATTTGCGGTGTGAGTAAGTGCGCATTTAATCAAACAAGCCGAGGTAAACGACGCTATTCGTTTATCTCGGCTTGTATTTTTATGAATTGACGGCTGCGCCGTCATGAATTGCCGCCGGTGGCGGCATGAATTGGCTTTGCCGTGAATGGAATTGCGCTTTTATGCCCCGCAGGGCAATTCATGCACAAAGTGCAATTCATGACCGAAGGTCAATTCACGCGCCGTCAGGCGCAATTCATGTTCGGCGCGGCTAAGATGGATAAAAAACTTCCTTTTTACCCCGCGCCGAACGCGGGTTGGCTCTTTCTATTTGTTTTTACAGCAGGTCGCCGGTCCTGAGTTTGCGGATCCAGTCGAGGATGGTCGTCCAGATGGCTTTGAGTTTGTCCGTCAACAACTGCTGGCGGTTCTCTTCGCTGCCGACGGTGTCGATGGTGCCGAACGAGTACAGCGCGGCCTTGTCGACGGTGCCGTCGACGTATTCGGCGGCGTAATCCGCGAATGCCGTGCGGTGAAACTCGCCGCCGTCGGTCCGCAGCACTTCGCCGAATTTTTGCCAAAGCACGTCGTAACTGTCGTTTTCAAAGTCGATTTTTTCAATGGTGTTGGAACCGTACAGGAACCACGGCGAATTGGCAGCGTCGGGACCGGCGCCCTTGTAGGTCCAGGTCGTCCAACTGAAGCCGCGGTCGTTGAAGATCGAAAAGAGGTAATCGAACGAGGCGATGCCGCGGGGATAGAATTCCCCGATATAGAACGGTGCGCCGTAGCCGCACTTCTCGATCTCGCGCACTTTTTTCAAAAAGCCGGGGTTCGAAACGTCGTACAGATGCTCCTGATACACGACGTTCGTCCAGCCGTACACCGTCGGCGCGGCCATCGCGTCGGGGCTCCATATCGCTTCCATCGTGATGATGTGGTCGGGGTCTACCTCGCGGATGGCGCGGTACAGTTCGTCGCTGAAATCCCAGAAGGTGGTCTGAAAATCCTTGTCGCGGGTGATACTGGTGCCGAGCGGCTCGTTCATCAGGTCGTACATCGCCACGGTCGGGTTGCCCGCGCAGTGTTTGGCCATTTCGACCCAAAAGTCCTTCACGACCTCGCGGTAACGCACGGCCTCGGGCGTGTCGTCAAACAGAGACATGGATTTTGACTGCCCGCAGTGGTCGTAATCGTTTTGGTAACCGGGCAGCCCGTGCAGATCGATCACAAGGTACAGACCGTATTTTTCGCACATTTCGAGCACGCCGTCCAACTCGCTGAAATCGATCGAGCCGTCCGCCTTGCGGTACCAGGTGCCGTTGTCGTCGCTTTGAAAGTTGCGGTACCAGATCGGCAGGCGGATGCAGTTCATGCCCATCTCCGCGACGTTTTGGTAATCGGTTTCGGTGATCCAGTTACGGCGGTGCCATTGGAACAGTTCGTGCGTCTTTTCCACGCCGAAGCGCTCCACCAGTTTGCTGTAGCAGGCCTCTTCGCCCGAGGGACTTGTATACGGGCAGAACCAGTCCTCCATAATGCCCCAGCCGCCGAAGTTGGTGCCGCGCAGCACGACCTCGCCGCCCGTTGCGGCGACGATCTTTTCGCCCTCGGTGC
>CADBON010000203.1 GCA_902796315.1 Oscillospiraceae bacterium
GCGTCGCGCAGGGCCGCGACCGTTTCGGCCATGGCGGGCAGGGTGGTGGTCATCAGCGCCGAAAGGCCGACCAGCGGAATCTTCTGCTCGCGCTGTGCGGCGACCACGGCGGCGGGCTCGACGTTTTTGCCCAGGTCGATCACGGCGTAGCCGTAGTTTTCAAGCACGGCCTTGACGATGTTTTTGCCGATGTCGTGGATGTCGCCCTTGACGGTCGCAAGCAAGATCTTGCCCTTCGGCTCGCGGACGACGTTCGCGGCGGCCATTTTTTCGCGGATCAGGTCAAAACAGGCGGCGGCAGCGTCGGCGGCGCGCATCAGCTGGGGCAGGAAATAGCGCCCCGCCTCAAAGGCGGCGCCCACGCGATCCAGCGCGGGGATCAGTTCGGTGTTGATCACGTCGTCGGCGTCGCGGGTCTCGAGCGCGGCTTTGCAGAGTTCGGCGGCGCGACCGGCAAGTCCCTTTTCGATGGCCGTACCGACGGTCATCTCGGCGGCGGGAGCGGGCGCGGTCGTTTGCTCCCCGCCGAAATCGGCGATAAAGGCGACCGAGCCGGCGTCGTAGCCGCGCAGGACCTTAAAGGCGCGGAACACGCCCCGCATGGTCTCGCTGTTGGGGTTCATAATGGGCAGGGTCAGGCCGTCCTCAAGGGCGGCCGCCAAAAACGCGGCGTTGACCGTTTCGCGTGCGGGCAGGCCGAACGAGATGTTGGAAACGCCCAGCGCGGCGCCCACGCCGAAGGTCTCGCGCACGGTCTTGAGCGCGGTCAGCGTCTGGGCGGCGGCGTCCTGTTGGGCGCTGACCGTCATGGCGAGGCAGTCGATGGCGATGTCGCCGCGCGCAATGCCCGCCTGTTCGGCGCGGTCGATGATGCGCGAGGCGATCTCCACGCGCTTTTCGGCGGTTTTGGGGATGCCGTCGTCGTCGAGCGTCAGACCGATGACCGCGGCGCCGTAGCGTTTGACAAGGGGCAGGACGGTTGCAAGACTTTCCTCGCTGCCGTTGACCGAGTTGACAAGCGCCTTGCCGGTGTAAACGCGCAGACCGGCCTCGAGCACGTCGGGGCGCGGGCTGTCGAGCTGCAGGGGCACGTCCACGGCGGCCTGCAGCAGTTTGACCGCCTTGACCATGGCGGCCTTTTCGTCGATCTCTCCGGCGCCGACGTTGACGTCCAAAATCTCGGCGCCCGCGGCGACCTGTTCCTGCGCAAGGGCGACGACGGTATCGAAATCGCCCGCCTGCAGGGCGGCGCGCAGTTTCTTTTTGCCGGTGGGATTGATGCGCTCGCCGACAAGCCGCGGCTCGTTCAGCAGCAGGGGCGCGCCCGTGCCGCAGACAGCGCCGGCGGCGCACCGCGCGGGTCGACCGGAGGACGCGGGCAAGGCGGCAAGGGCGGCGACGGTGGCGGGCGTGGTGCCGCAGCAGCCGCCCAGAATTGTAACGCCGCGCGCCGCGAAACCGGCCATCAGGTCGGCAAAGGTCGCGTCGTCCATCGTGTAGCGACCCGTCTCGGGGTCGGGCAGACCGGCGTTGGGTTTGACAATGACGGGCACGGCGGCGTAGGCGAGCAGGTCGTCGACAATGGCGCCGAGCCGATCGGGGCCGAACGAGCAGTTGACGCCCACGGCGTCCGCTCCGGCGGCCGAAAGGGTCAGCGCGGCGGCGCCCGCGGTGCTGCCGTTCATGGTCTTGCCGTCCTCGTTCACGGTGACCGTCGCAAAGACGGGCAGGTCGGTGTTCTCTTTTGCCGCCAGCAGCGCCAGACGGCACTCGCGCAGGTCGGTAAAGGTCTCCAGCGCAACGAGGTCGACGCCCGCTTCGACGCCGGCGAGCATGACCTCGCGGTAAGCGGCGTAGGCCTCCTCATAGGTCAGTTCGCCCGCCGGTTCCAGCAGTTTGCCGAGGGTGCTGACGTCCAGGGCGACGGGCACGCGCCCGCCGCTTGCTTCGCGCGCAAGCCGCACGGCGGCGGCGACCGCCTCGGTGGTCGTGTGGCCGCTGCCCGCCAGTTTGATCGGGTTGGCGCCGAAGGTGTCGGCATACAGGATCTGTGCGCCGGCCGCTGCATAGTCGGCGTGGATGGCGCGCACGAGGTCGGGGTGAGAAAAGACGGCCAGCGCCGTCTCCTCCCCGAAGGGGAAGCCGCGGCGCAGCAGTTCCGTTCCGAAACCGCCGTCCAGCAGTATTCTGTCCTGTTGTAAGAGAGCCGAAACGTTCATAGACACCCCTCTTTCGCCTTTTTTACGGTTTGTTTTATACGGTCCCGTTCTTGACCCGCTCCATAAAGTCCGAGCAGGCGGGCACGACGTAGGTGATGCCCTTTTCGATCAGTTCAA
>CADBON010000204.1 GCA_902796315.1 Oscillospiraceae bacterium
ATCACGCCGCCCTTGCGGGTGACGATATAGGGAAAGCCAAGCTCGTCGAGCATGCGCTCAAGCAAAAGCTGGCATTCCTCATACTGACCCGTGGTGCTGTCCGCCGAAAGCAGACGGCGGAACGATTCGATACAGTAATCCTTGTCAAAGCTCATGGTGATGATCCTTTCTTCGATAGATTTGTCAACGGTTATATTATGCCATGGAATATCGACTTTTTCAAGTGCAAAAGCGAAATACGGACTTCCGCGGGCATAAAAAGGCGCCGCGGGGGCAAAGCCCGCGGCGCAGGAATGCGGAATGGATCACTTCAGCTCGGCAAAGTACTTGATGGTCCTTACCATCTGGCTGGTGTAGCTGTTCTCATTGTCATACCAGGAAACGACCTGAACCTGATAGGTATCGTCGTCGATCTTTGCGACCATGGTCTGAGTAGCGTCGAACAGAGAGCCGTAACGCATACCGATAACGTCAGAGGAGACGATCGGATCGGTGTTGTAGCCGAAGCTCTCGCTGGCGGCGGCCTTCATAGCGGCATTGATGCCGTCGGCGGTGACGTCGTTGCCCTTGACAACGGCGGTCAGAATGGTGGTGGAACCGGTCGGAACGGGAACGCGCTGAGCGGAACCGATCAGTTTGCCGTTCAGTTCGGGGATGACCAGGCCGATCGCCTTGGCGGCGCCGGTGGAGTTGGGAACGATGTTGGCAGCGCCGGCACGGGCACGGCGAAGGTCGCCTTTGCGGTGCGGGCCGTCGAGGATCATCTGGTCGCCGGTGTAGGCGTGGATAGTGCTCATGATACCGCTCTGAATGGGAGCGTAATCGTTCAGGGCCTTGGCCATCGGGGCCAGGCAGTTGGTGGTGCAGGAAGCGGCGGAGATGATCTTGTCATCGGTGGTGAGGGTCTTCTCGTTAACGCTGTAAACGATGGTCTTCAGATCTTTGCCGGCGGGGGCGGAAATGACGACCTTCTTGGCGCCGGCGTCGATGTGCGCCTGGCTCTTGGCCTTGGAGCAGTAGAAGCCGGTGCACTCCAGCACGACGTCAACGCCCAGTTCGCCCCAGGGGAGTTCAGCCGCGTTGGGCTTGGCGTAAATGGTGATCTCTTTGCCGTCGACGATGATGGCGCCGGGGACCTTGACGGTTTTGCCGTCTTCTTCATACTCGGCCGGTTTGACGTCCACGGTGTGGGCGTTCTGGCCGATCACGCCGCAGTAGCCGCCCTGGGCGGTATCGTACTTCAGCAGGTTGGCAAGCATCTCGGGCTTGGTGAGGTCGTTGATGGCAACGATTTCGTAACCTTCGGCGCCGAACATCTGGCGGAAGGCGAGACGACCGATGCGGCCGAATCCGTTAATGGCAACTTTGACAGACATGTTGATTTCCTCCAAACAATTTAGTTTTGAATTGAACCGTTATCATTTTATCACAAAACGCCGGAATTGCAAGAAGTTTGTTAGTTTTTTAACCGGCAGTTTCAATTTTTGTCAGTTTGTAAAAAATCCATGCGGGAGGGGAATGAAAAATGGTTACTTTTCCGAGTGGTTTATGCGAAAATCAGAATAATAAACTTGACATTTAAATTGAGTTTTTGTACAATAACCGTAGTATATCCATATTTTGTTTTTTGAAAGTTATTTCTCAGTTCGCAACTGCTTTTGGGGAGGTTGTAACGATGAAAAAAGTGTTAGCCGTTTTGCTCGCCGTTTGTCTTGTGCTGGCGGTCATGCCGACGCTTGCCCTTGCGTCCTTTGAGGGAACCGGCCTCAAATATGACCTTGTCGGCGGCAATATGATGGTCACGGGCTGCGGCCGCGGTACCGTCGGCGTTGTCAGCGTGGCCGATTATTACGACGGCAAACCCGTCGTCGGTATAGATGCCGGCGCGTTTGCGGGTTGTCTGTTCGTTACCGCCGTCGCGTTGCCGCTGACCCTTACGCATATCGGAGAGGCAGCGTTTGACGGTTGTGTGCTGCTTGAGACAGTTGCCGGTTTGAGCGTTGCATCTATCGGCGCCGGTGCTTTCCAGGGCTGTGAACGCTTGGCGAACGTCACGTTCGGTTCCTTGACCGAGATCGGCGATTACGCCTTTTCGCGCACCGCGCTCGCTTCTTACGCCATTCCCGACACGGTCACCTCGCTCGGCGAGGGTGTTTTCTTCGGCTGCACGTCGCTGGCTTCAAGTGCGCTCGGAGCGGGCGTCACGGCCGTCCCTGCCGATCTGTATAACGGCTGTACGTCGCTGACCGCGTTTAACGTGCCGGATCAGGTGACAAGTATTGAAGAAAATGCCTTCAAAGATTGTTCCGCCATGACGGCCTGCACGCTCGGCACCGGGCTTACAAGCGTTTCCGGCAGTGCGTTCACGGGCTGCTCGTCGTTGACGCTGACCGTCAATACCCCCGAGATCCCGGGTTCCGCCTGGTTTTCCCGCAACGCCGATATAGTCGGACTTGTGCTTGGCGACAGCGTGACCAACGTCGGCTGGTACGCGTTCGAGAAATGCTATGGACTGAGAGATATTACTGTCGGTGCCAACGTCACCTTCGCGGGATATCCCTTTGGGGAAACGACGAGTCTGACGAACGTCACGATTAAAACGCCTACGGTTCCGGACTGTTTTGCCGGCAACACGCACTTGCAGACGGTCACGCTGACCGACAACGTGACCGAGGTCGCGCCCTCCGCCTTTTACGGCTGCACCGCATTGACGACGGTCAACTTTGGTCAAAACGTTGAAACTGTTGGAAGTAGTGCGTTCAATAATACCGGCCTCACGTCCGTGACGCTTCCGGATTCCATGACGGTAATCGACAGCAACAGTTTCAGTAACTGTCCCGATCTGACGACCGTCACGCTGAACGAAGGTCTGGAGAGCATCGGAGGCAGTGCGTTCGAACACACTGGCATTAGATCCGTCGTGATCCCGGACAGCGTGACCTTCATCGGTTGGTACGCTTTTCAATACTGCCCGTCCCTCGAGGACGTTACCCTCGGTTCCGGCGTTACGACGATTCAGGGTTCCCCCTTTGGGGAAACGCCCGCTCTGACGAACGTCACAATCAAAATGCCGACCGTTCCGAACTGCTTTGC
>CADBON010000205.1 GCA_902796315.1 Oscillospiraceae bacterium
CCCCTTCTTCTCGCGGCGCAGCTGGGTTTCAGTCAGTTCCAGATTGCGGCGCGTTGAGGGGTTCAGCGTCAGGGTGCCGTTTTCTTCATAGAAATCGGCGTCGCTGATATTGTCGAGAGAATTCTTCTGAACCGACTCCAGGTACTGCAGGGCCGCGCCGAAAGCGAAGAGCAGCGCTTTGTTCTTGCGGAACTCGTCGCGGTGCTTATCGTCGCCGGGCAGATGCGCCTGAACGGTATCGGCAAGCGCGGGTTCGGAATACGCCCCGTCCGTAACGACGGTGTAGCGGGCGCCGATGCGGTCGCGGACCGTCATCAACACGCCGGGCACCTCGGACGCCGCGGTATTGAGAAGGACCTCGGTCGGAGAGCAGCAGGTCAGGCGGTCGACGATGCGCTCGCCGAGAGCGCCCTCGGTGAAGGAGTCAAGCTGCACGTCGCCGGTGGAAACGTCCACAAAGGCGCAGCCGGCGAACGTGCCGATCACGAAAACGGAACCGAGGTAGTTGTGGCGACCCTCGTCGAGCATACTGCTCTCGATCACAGTGCCGGGGGTAACGATGCGGATCACGTCGCGTTTGACGATCCCCTTGGCGAGCGCGGGATCTTCCAACTGCTCGCAAATGGCTACCTTATACCCGCGGGCGACGAGTTTGGCGATGTAGGAATCGGCGCTGTGGAAGGGCACGCCGCACATGGGGGCGCGTTCTTCCTGACCGCAGTCGCGGCCCGTCAGCACCAGTTCCAGTTCACGCGACGCGATTTTCGCGTCGTCAAAAAACATCTCGTAAAAGTCGCCGAGTCTGAAGAAAAGCAAGGTATCGGGATACTGTTTTTTGATCTCGAAGTATTGCTCCATCATCGGGGAAAGTTTAGCCATGTTCTCCCTCTGTATTCCGTAAAAGTCTCAAATCAGTGGCAGCCGCCGCAAGTCTCGCAGTCGCAGCCGTCTCCACAATGGTGCTCTTCGGGCTTGCAGGTGGCGGGATCCTGCCCGTCGATGCACAGCGCCAAAATGCCCATGATCTCGTTCATCATATCGTCGATCTCGGTCTTGGCGGCCTCGAAGCGGACCATATTGCCGTTAAGCATGACCTCGCGGTACAGTTGTTCGAATTCGACGCTGTACTGTTCCATCTTGGCTTCGTCGGCATCGTCGCCCTTGGCGGCCTCGTTCTGATAATTCATCTGGATCAGATTGATCTGACCGATCTTCTCGTTGAGTTCGGCGTCGGCTTCGTTGGCCTTTTTTGCCTCGGTAAACGCTTTGTAGCGGTCGTCGGCCTGAATGGCGGCGCCGAGCTGACGGGTGAGTTCAATAACAGTCATGGGGAGTTCTCCTAACTTTCTTTATTTTTTATCAACAATGCACGGGGCATCATTTTCTTTTTGAATCTGCTCCTGAACGGCGAGCAGTTCTAAAAACCACTTGGTCTTTTCGGCCTTGTCAACGGGATCGTCGTAGGCAGCGGCGGCCGTACCGACGCGAGGCGAAAAGATGAAGGTGAACATCGAGCCGTAACGTACCTCTTTTACGAGCGAGAGCGTTTGCAGAAAATCGTCGTACGTTTCACCCGGAAAGCCGACGATGATGTCGGTCGTCAGATCCACGTCGGGCATGACCTTGCGGGCGTAATGCACCAACTCGAGGTAATGCGCGCGATCATAGTGGCGGTTCATGCGTTTGAGGATCTCGTCGCTGCCGGACTGCACGGGCAGGTGCAAATGGCGCCCGTAGTGACGGGAAGCGGCCAGCACGTCGAGCAGTTCGAAACTGCAGTCACGCGGGTGCGAGGTCATAAAGTCAAAGGTGAAATCACCGTCGATGGCGTCCAGCCGCCGGACAAGTTCGGGAAAATCAACGCCGCTTTCGTCGCCCTTGCCGTAGGAATTCACGTTTTGACCGAGCAGGGTGATTTTTTTGTACCCGTCGGCAACCAGCTGCCGCGCCTCGGCAAGCACGATCTCGGGATCGCGGCTGCGCTCGCGTCCGCGCACGAGCGGCACCACACAGTAGGAACAGTAATTGTTGCAGCCGTACATGATCGGCAGCCAGGCATTCTCGTCTTTGTCACGGCAGACGGGCAAGCCCTCGGCGATCACGCCGTCGCTCGGATCGGTACAGAACACGCGTTTGCCTGTGCACAGGGCCTTTGCCAGCAGTTCGGGCAGGCGGTGCAGAACGTGCGTGCCGAAGACCAGACCGACGAAGGGGTAACTCTTTTTGATTTTGGCGGCAACGTGCTCCTGCTGCATCATACAGCCGCACAGCGCGATCAAAAGACCGGGTTTTGCCTCCTTCAATTTCTTCAGTGCACCGACATTACCAAACACGCGATCCTCCGCGTGCTCGCGGATGGCGCAGGTATTGAACAGAATGAAGTCGGCGTCGTCGGGCGTGTCGGCCATAACGTACCCGACCGAAACCAAGATCCCTTTGATGCGTTCGCTGTCGGCCACGTTGCCCTGACAGCCGTACGTGTGGACGAACGCTTTGGGCGGCTGCAGCGGGTAGCGCGTGTGCAAAACGGCGCGCACCTTGTCGGCATAGTCGCGCTGACGGTCAAGTTCCGCTTGCGGAACGGTAAACTCCTTACCCAATTTCAGCCCTCAGAACAGTACGGAATTCAGCCAGCCGAGAACGTCGAAATAGACCTTCTCACGGCAGTCTTCATTCAAGATCTCATGGCGGCAGTGCGGGTACAGGATCATTTCCAGTTTGTCGTGCCCGGTGGCGGCCAGCGAGTCGGAGCAGGCAAGCGGTCCGCGCCCCTTGAAACCGACCGGATCCTCGGCGCCGGAAATGATCAGGATCGGCAGCGCCGTCGGGACGGTGACCGGCCACATGGTTTCGCTGGCAAGAATGCCGATGGCGGCCGTGTCGCGCACGAGCGAAAGCGGCATCTCGAAACCGCAGAGCGGGTCGGCGATGTAGGCCTGGACGTTGGCCTCGTTATAACTGAGCCAGTCGAGTTTGGTCTTTTTATTAGGCACCATCAGCGAAGCCGAGCGGTTGAGAAGGCCGGCGAGCGTGTGGTTAACGGTGCGGGCGCCGAAGCGGTCGACAAGTTTTTGCAGACTGTCGATGGAAAAACCGAGGCCGGCGGGCAGCTGGCCCGTGCCGCAGATGATCAGACCCGCAAGGTCGGCGCCGAAAGTGCTGGCGTAAACGCGGGCGCAGAATGAACCCATGCTGTGACCGAACAGGAAATAGGGCAGTTCGGGATAGCGGCGGTGCATGATGTTGTAAAGGATGTGCATATCGTCGACAAAGCGGCGGTACCCCTCCGTTTCGCCGGTGTAGCCAAGATCGGCCTCACTCTCGACCGATTTGCCGTGGCCGAGGTGGTCGTTGCCGCAGACGACAACCCCCTTGTCCGCCAAAAAACGGGCAAAATCGTCGTAACGCTCAATATGCTCGCACACGCCGTGCGCGATCTGAAAGACGGCGACGGGCTCGGCCTCGTCATCCGCCCAAATGAGCGTGCGGATGTTATTCACCCCGTTGGACGAACGGAAGTACGCTTCTTTTTTCACGATAGCCATACGTCAAAACCCTCCGGATTCGGGTGCGGGATAAAAGCAGGACAAAATGCACCCATATTGTTTTAATAATATCATAATATATAGTAAATTTCAAGATAAAAAGCAGGAAAACGCAACCTTTTTTCGCGCGTTTTTGCAAGGGTTTTCGGGCGCACGGTTGTTTCTTTTGCGATATTCATAAAAACAAAGTGTAAATCGCGAAAAAATTACGTCGCTTTTACATATTGATTCCGCACGCATTTCGTTCTATAATTAAACTAGATTATCGTGTATTTGTGAGGTCACTTCATGTTAGGAAAACTCATTCGGCTCGAAATCACCGAGCCGGTGGGTACGCCCCTGCCCAACGGCGGCGCGTACCTTTTGAACCAGGGTCAGCCGATCGGCAAGTTCAACGTCAGCTCCCCCATTACGGGCGTATTGGTCATGGGGATCGACAACCCCGTACGCCACTTTGACGGCCGCGTTATCGCCTCGCTCGTCTTCCAGGACAACGGCGAACAAAAACTGATTGCCGCGCCGAAATCCAAACGCTTTATCAACTGTGACATTCGTCGGAAAATCGCCTTTATCACCGAGGGACGCCCCTACACCCTTTCGTGCTATTATGAGCGCTCGTGCGGCGCGGTCGTATTTCGCCTGATCGGCGAAGAGACGCGCTATCTGCTGATCAAAAACCGCCGTTCGTCCAACTGGAGTTTTCCGAAAGGGCACATCGAGGACGACGAGACGCCCGAGGACACCGCGCGCCGCGAAGTGCTGGAAGAGACGGGTATGCACATCGACATCATCCCCGGTTTTTCCGGCAATTCGGACTACGTCATCCAAAACAAGATTCAAAAATCGGTGTGTATTTTCGTCGCCTCGACCAAGGATATGCAGACGAAGATCCAACGTGAAGAAATCGAAGATTACACCTGGCTGCCCTTCAGTCGCGCCTACGACAGTCTGAAGTTTGAAAACGACAAGGCCATTTTGGCCCAGGCACGCGACTTTTTGCAGGAAAAAGGTCTGGTATAAGGAGCGATTATGGAAAATCTCGTAACCGCAATCGTTGACTTTTTCAAGAACGATATCCCGCCGCAGCTGGTTGCGTTCGTCATATCGCTCTGCCCCGTTCTGGAACTGCGCGGCGGAATGATCGCCGCCCGGATTCTGGAACTTCCGTTCTTGCAGGCATTTTTGATCTGTTACTGCGCCAACCTGCTGCCCATCCCCTTCATTTTGCTGTTTATCCGCAAGATTTTCAAGTGGATGAAAAAGTTCAAACACGCCGGAAAACTCGCCGAAAAGATGGAGGCGCGTTCCGAGAAAAAGCAAGAAAAAGTGCTGAAATACAAGGCGTGGGGGTTGCTGTTGTTCGTGGCGCTCCCCCTGCCCGGAACAGGCGGATGGACGGGCGCGCTGATCGCCGCCATGCTCGACCTGCGCATGAAAAAAAGTCTGCCGATCATCGCGCTGGGCGTGTTCATCGCCGGCATTATCATGTCTTTGATCACATACGGTATTTTCAGTGTTCACTGAGAAAGAGGAAGTATGAACGTTTGCTGGATCTACGGAGCCCTCGGCGGTCTGCCCGCGTGCAGACCGAAGCCGGGGGATTTTGTCATTGCGGCGGACGCCGGTCTCAGGAACGTGCAGGCGCTGGGTCTTACGCCCGACCTGATCGTCGGCGATTTTGACTCGCTCGGCGACGTTCCCGCCGGTGAAAACGTCATCCGCCACCCCGTTCGCAAAGACGATACCGACCTGATGCTCGCCCTGAAAGAAGGGCTGTCGCGCGGTCTGCGGTCGTTCATTGTCTGCGGCTGTGTGGGCGGCCGGCTCGACCAGACGCTCGCGTCCGTACAGAGCGCGGCCTACGTTGCCGAACACGGCGGCTGCGCCGTGCTGACGGCGGACGGATCTTCGCTGACGGTGCTGAACGCGAACGCCTGTACCTTCCCCGCGTCCGCTTGCGGCACGCTGTCTGTCTTTGCCCTGACCGAATGCCGGGGCGTTACGCTGAACGGGCTTTCATATCCGCTGCAGGACGCCGTTCTGACGCCCGCCTTCCCGCTCGGTGTCAGCAATCATTTTATCGGCGCGCCT
Source organism: Oscillospiraceae bacterium (assembly GCA_902796315.1). Lineage (GTDB taxonomy): Bacteria > Bacillota > Clostridia > Oscillospirales > Acutalibacteraceae > DTU089. The sequence continues at coordinate 5,637 of CADBON010000205.1, forward strand.
GCCGAGATCCGCGTCAAAGAAGGGCTGCTGGCCGTGTATTTTGACGGGGAACCCGATTGTATCAACGTGGAGGGATTTGCATGATGAAACAGGAATACGCCGACGTAACGGGCGCCATTTTCGACCTGGACGGCACGCTGCTGAACTCCATGTATATTTGGACGGAAATCGGCACGCGGTTCATGGAAAAGCACGGTATCGTTCCGACGCCCCAAAACCAACAGGACTTTTTGAAAATGAGTCTGGAACAGGCCGCCGACTATTACCGCGCAAACTTCGACGCGAACGCCACGAAAGAGGATATCATCAACGAGATCAACACGATGGTCGAGGGGTTTTATTTTCACGACGTACTGCTCAAACCCGGCGTCAAAGAGTTGTTGGACGTACTGAAAAGCAAGAACGTGAAATGCTGTGTTGCCACTGCGACGGACAAGTACATGGTCGAAGCGGCGCTGAAACGGAACGGCATCCTCCCCTATTTCAGCGAAATCTTCACCTGCACGACCGTCGGAGCGGGAAAGGATACCGCCGTCATTTACGACGAAGCGCTGCGCCATCTCGGCACCGAAAAAGACAAAACGCTGGTGTTTGAGGACGCGTATTACGCCATGAAGACCGCGCACGCCGCCGGGTACCGCGTGATCGCCGTCCGCGATATTGCGGAAGAGGCCGACGAAACGGCCATCCGCGCCGTCTGTGAACGCTATATTTCGGGTTATGAGGAGATCGCACCCCTCTTTTAACAACACAAAACAAACCCCCTCGCTGTCCGCGAGGGGGTTTTACTTTGCCGTTTATTCTTCTTGTGAGAACGTGTTGGAAGGCGTTTCGGCAGGCGCTTCCGCGGGTTCTGTCGCGGGTATTTCAGCAGTCGTTTCCGCAGGCGCTTCTTCGGCGGGCGTTTCGACCGCCTGCTCCGGCGCGACGTAGGTGCCCTCCATCAGGGCGACGAACATCGCTTTGTTGATCTTTTCGCGCTCGATCAGCGTTTCGGCAACGGCGCGGAGTTTGTCGATGTGCTCGGTCAGGATCTTTTCGCACTCTTCTTCACACTCATTGAGAATGCGCTTGACCTCATCGTCGATCAGAGTGGCGTATTCATCCGAATAATTCTTGGTATGGTTGTAATCGAGGCCGAGGAAGACCTCGTCGTTTTCTTTGCCGTAAACGACGGGCCCGAGGCGTTCGCTCATGCCGTACTTCGTGACCATTGCCCGCGCC
>CADBON010000206.1 GCA_902796315.1 Oscillospiraceae bacterium
TGCTTTGAAAGGATGGTTCTTTTTATGGCAAAAAACAGATACATCGGCGATTATCCGGTCATCGGCATCCGCCCCATCATTGACGCGCGCCGCGGCCCGCTGGGCGTGCGCCAGTCGCTGGAAGAGCAGACGATGAACATGGCAAAAAGCGCCGCCAAACTCTTCACCGACAACCTGCGCTATTCGAACGGCGACCCCGTCAAGGTCGTCATCAGCAGCACCACCATCGGACGTGTTGCCGAGGCCGCGCAGTGCGCCAAAGAGTTCAAAAAAGAGGGCGTGGATATCACCCTTTCCGTCACCCCGTGCTGGTGCTACGGCAGTGAAACGATGGATATGGACCCCATGACCATCAAGGGCGTGTGGGGCTTTAACGCCACCGAGCGTCCCGGCGCCGTGTACCTCGCGGCCGTGCTCGCCGCCCACGCGCAAAAGGGGCTGCCCGCCTTCGGCATCTACGGCAAAGATGTGCAGGAAGCCGACGACACCACCATCCCCGACGACGTGCGCGAAAAACTGCTGCGCTTTGCCCGCGCCGCGGTTGCCGCCGCCACCATGCGCGGCAAGAGTTATCTGCAGATCGGCTCGATCTGCATGGGCATCGCCGGTTCGACCATCGACCCCGACTTTATCGAAGAGTATCTCGGCATGCGCGTTGAGAGCATCGACGAGGTCGAGATCCTGCGCCGCATGGAAGAGGGCATCTACGACGACGCCGAGTACCAAAAGGCGCTCGCGTGGGTCAAACAGAACTGCCCCGAGGGCTTTGACAAAAACCCCGAGTTCGTGCGCAAATCCCCCGAACAGAAGGCCAAGGACTGGGAATTCTCGGTCAAGACCGCCTGCATCGTCAAGGACCTGATGTGCGGCAACCCCAACCTGCCCGAGGGCCGCGAAGAAGAGGCCGTTGGCCACAACGCCATCGCGGGCGGCTTCCAGGGCCAGCGCCAATGGACCGACCACTGGCCGAACGCCGACTTCACCGAGTCCATCCTCAACACCAGTTTTGACTGGAACGGCGCGCGTGAACCGTATATCCTCGCCACCGAGAACGACACGCTCAACGGTCTGGGCATGCTGTTTATGAAACTGCTGACCAACAAGCCGCAAATGTTTGCCGACGTGCGCACCTACTGGAGCCCCGAGAGCGTGAAACGCGTGACGGGTTACGACCTGGAGGGCGTCGCCAAAGAGGGCCAGGGCTTTATCCACCTCATCAACTCCGGCGCGTGCTGCCTGGACGCCTGCGGTGAAATGAAGGACGAAAACGGCAACGGCATCATGAAGCCGTGGTACGACGTCACCGAAGAGGACATCGGGGCCATGCTCAAGGCCACCGACTGGTGCCCGGCCGACAACGGTTACTTCCGCGGCGGCGGCTATTCGGCGCACTTCCTCACCCGCGCCGAAATGCCCGCGACCATGATCCGCCTGAACATCGTCAAGGGTCTGGGCCCGAACCTGCAGATCTGCGAGGGTTACACCGTTCACCTGCCCGACGAGGTCAGCAAAAAACTGTGGGACCGCACCGACCCGACCTGGCCCTGCACCTGGTTCACCCCGATCTTGACCGGCGAAGGCCCGTTCGTGTCGGCGTACGAACTGATGAACCACTGGGGCGCCAACCACGGCGCGATCAGTTACGGCCACATCGGCGCCGATCTGATCACGCTCTGCTCCATGCTGCGCATCCCGGTCTCGCTGCACAACGTACCCGAGAGCAAGATCTTCCGCCCGGCGTCGTGGAACGCCTTCGGCACCAAGGATCTTGAGGGCGCCGACTACCGCGCCTGCGCCGCCTACGGCCCGATGTACAAATAATCACACAACCCTTAAATCAAACGGCTTTACCCCTTGCGGTAAAGCCGTTATTTAATGAAGTATTGCGTTGCAATATGAAGTAATTTGCGGGGCAAATTATGAAGTGCTCCGCTTCGCGGATCATGAAGTATCTCGCGTTGCTCGATATGGAATTCATGCGCCGCAGGCGCACTTCATTGCGCAGCAACTTCATATTCCGAAGGAATACTTCATAAATCCGACAGGATTTACTTCATTGGGCGCCGCACGGCGCACACGAACGGCGCACCGGATTGACAAACCCGCCGCGGGGAAGTATAATAGACAGGATCATGACACAAGGAGGTCGCGCTTTGAAACGCGAGCGGGTTCTCAATATTCTGAAGACGGTTTTGTTTGTCTTGGCGGGCAACTTTCTTTATGCCGCCGTCGTCGATCTGTTCATTCTGCCGTCGAATATGATCACGGGCGGCGCGACGGGCATCGGCCTGATCATCGAGCATATCACGGGGTTGGATTTTTCCATCGCCGTCGCCGCTCTGAACGGCGTACTGTTCTTTGTCGGCCTTGCCTTTTTGGGCAAAAAGTTCGCCCTGACCACGCTGCTGAGCACGTTTTGGTACCCGCTGTGCCTGAACCTCATCCGGCGTTTCGCCGGCGATTTTGTGCTGACGACCGACCCCTTGCTCTGCGCCGTCTTCGGCGGTCTGATCGGCGGTTTTGCCATCGCGCTGGTCATCTCGGTCGACAGCAGCACGGGCGGTATGGATATCCCGCCCATCATCCTCAACAAGCGCTTCGGCATTTCGGTCTCGGGCGCGATGAACGCGACCGACTGCGCCATTCTGCTGGGGCAGGTCTTTTTCTCGGACCGCAACGGCGTGCTGTACGGCATTCTGCTGGTCTTCATCTACACCATTACCCTTGACAAATGTCTCGCCTTCGGCGAAAACAAGGTGCGGCTCGAGATCATCAGCGACCACAGCGAAGCCATCAAAAAGGCCATTATGACCGACGTCGACCGCGGCGTCACGCTGCTGCACGGGCGCACCGGCTACCTCGATCGCGAGACCGACGTGCTGCTCTGCGTCGTCTCGCCCCGCGAGGTGCATCGCGTGGAGCGCATCATCCGCAAGATCGACCCCAACGCCTTCGTCGTGCGCACGGCGGCCAGCCGCGTCAGCGGCAACGGCTTTACGACCAATAAACGACATCTGGAGCGCCGCGGCGCGCCGGGAAAAGAGGAATAAGTATGGAACAGGAACGCAACTTCACCGTCGAATTGATGAAGGTCCCCACCGAAGAGGACTGGATGCTCACCAAACTCTGCACGCTCAACACCGTCGGCAAGACCAGCACCAAACTGCCCACCGACGAGTGGAAGCATAAACTTTTGCTGTCCGAGCACAGCCCCATCCGCACGCTGAATTTCTGCATCAAGATGGAGATCCCCTACTACGTTTCGGTGCATTTCGTGCGCCATTTCATCGGCGTCACCCACTTTGTGCAGAGCCAGCGCAACGACCGGCAGAGCAACTACGACCGCACCAAGGCGCCGCAGGACGCCCCCGTCAGCCATATCATGTTTATCAACGCGCAGGAACTGATGTTCATGGCGCGCCGCCGTCTGTGCAGCCAGGCCGACCCCTACACCCGCGCCGTCATGACCGAGATCAAGCGGCAGGTCGAAGAGAAGTGCCCCGAGTTCGTCGGCACGCTGGAACCGATGTGCGCCTACCGCGGCGGCCGCTGCACCGAGTTTTTCTGCTGCGGCGCCAACGAGCAGTACAAGGGCAAGTTCTGATGGCCGACAGAGCCGCACCGGCCGCTGCTGCCTCCGAAAAGCCCGCGAAAGCGAAGAAGTCACCCGCTGCTGCCGCGAGCGCGAAAAAGAGCGTAAAAACACCCGCCGAAAAGCCGGCGGGCAAGGGAAAAAAGCGCGCCCCGCGCGCGGAACGCACCGCGAAAACCGCCGAAAAGCAAACGGACGCGGCGTTCGTCTACGTGCTGCGCTGTGCCGACGGCACGCTCTACACGGGCTGGACCAACGACCTTGAAAAGCGCGTGAAAGCGCACAACGACGGGCGCGGCGCCAAGTACACGCACGCACGCCGTCCGGTGACGCTCGTTTACAGCGAGACCCTCGCCACCAAGGAAGCGGCGCTTCGCCGCGAGGCCGCCGTCAAAAAACTGACGCGCGCGCAAAAAATGGCGCTGATCGCGGCAAAAAACGATTGACATTCCCCCGCCGCCGTTTTACAATAGCGGTGCGCCGCGGGCGGAACGCCCGCCGTCTGATTGCGGGGCAGACAACCGAACACGGACTATCGGGGTGTAGCGCAGTTGGTAGCGCGCCTGCTTTGGGTTCGTTTTGCGAGCGCTGCCTGTGGCAGATGAAGCGAGCAAAAACGAAGCGCAGCGGTCGAAAAAATCCGGCGCTGCAAGCCGCAGATTTTTTCGGGCACCGCAAGCGGGAACCGGTTTAATTCGGGGTGTAGCGCAGTTGGTAGCGCGCCTGCTTTGGGAGCAGGATGTCGGGGGTTCGAATCCCTTCACTCCGACCATGCAAAAGGCACTTGCGAAAGCAAGCGCCTTTTGCAATGATATCCGTTCCTGTCGGAACGGGTGATATACAAATATTGTATGATATCCGCTAACGCGGATGATATACGCCTGCGGCGTATGAAGGAACGGATAGCATACCATACAGACGCGAAGCGGCTGTATATCATCCTTGCGAAGCAAGGATATCATACTTGCATCGCAAGTATATCATATCGCGCAGCGATATATCATTATTTAAGCCGCTTCCTAAAGAAGTTCCGCGCGCCCTTGGCCCGTCTGCCCCTTCTCGCGTTCCTCATCACTTCCCGGCAATACTTGTTGTACCAATATTTATCATACCGCTTGACTTCGTCAAAATGATCGTGCTCGCCGTCGTAGAGGAAGAGCCACGCAAAACCGATCTTTTCAAGCGCGTCGGCTTTGTCGGCAAACGGCTGAGAAAGCGCAGACGACTTGGGATTTACCCGCCGCGACGCGTCGCTGAGCCACGCGATGCCGTCCATCCCGTTCTCGGCCTGCTGACGGGACATTTGACTGAGAAGGATCCGGATCCAGAGCTCGTTTTCTTTGAACTCGTCTTCGGTATACGAATTGATGGTCCCGATGATCATGTCGTATTGTTCGTCCTCGTCCATTTTCATGAACGCTTCCAGCTGAGAAGCCTGCGGCTCATGCAGCGCAATAACCGTCGGCATGGCGTAGCGAAGATCCTCTTTGGAGCGCACCTCGATATTGTAAGGAACGCCGTTTTCATCGTTCAGTGTCACGGCAAACAGTTCCGCCATTGTACTCTCCCCCTTTTTTGCGTTTCTTCCTTAATAACCGTTTCAGAATCTGAATTCCGTCCAAAAAACCTCGTTGCACAAGCAACGAGATTTTTTATCCAAGCCGCAGGCTTGGTATATCATCAGCCCCGTAGGGGCTGGATATCATCCGCCCGCAGGGCGGTATATTATCACGCGAACGCGTGGATGCCCGCGGCTTGATAAGATACAGCGGCAACGCCCTTCTTTCTCACATCAAAATTTCCTCCAAAACTGTGGCTTTCTCGGTCGGGATGTGGTACAATATCCGCAACGACCCGATTTCACGCGGCGGTCCGCGCCGCCCGGGCGATCTGGAAGGACATGGATTCAATGACCGCGGTCCGATTTGGTGGTATCCACACGAGCTTATGTATGACAACAAGAATCAAGCATCATCGAGTGAACTGGAAGAAATGAAACAAAAGCTTCTTAAAGAGTTGGACAAATAAGATATGAGGTATTATTATGCTGCTTGAAGAATTTGACAGAGAAACAAACGCCGTGATCAATCCTGAAATGGTTACGGAGAAAA
>CADBON010000207.1 GCA_902796315.1 Oscillospiraceae bacterium
AACGTGCTGGGCTTTTCGGAGGCGAACTCCAGTTCCGCCGCCAAGGGCGAGAGCGTGGCCGACACGGTGAAGGTCGTGAGCGCCTACGCCGACATTATCGCCATGCGCCACCCGAAAGAGGGCGCGCCGCTGGTGGCCTCGATGCGCAGCGACGTGCCGATCATCAACGCGGGCGACGGCGGTCACAATCACCCGACCCAGACGCTGACCGACCTGCTGACGATCGCGCGCGAAAAGGGCGGCTTTGACAACCTGACCGTCGGTCTGTGCGGCGACCTGAAATTCGGCCGCACGGTACACTCGCTGATCGCCGCGCTGTCGCGCTATGAGGGCGTGAGATTCGTGCTGATCTCACCCGAGGAGTTGAAACTGCCCTCCTACGTCAAGCAGGCGTACATCAAGGACCGGCACATCCCCTATTCGCAGACGACGGATCTGGAACAGGCGATGCCGGAACTGGATATTCTGTATATGACCCGCGTACAGCGCGAGCGTTTTTTCAACGAAGAGGATTACGTACGGCTGAAAAACAGTTACATTCTGACGAAGGACAAACTCAAAACGGCCAAGAAAGACATGATCGTGATGCACCCGCTGCCGCGCGTCAACGAGATCGCCACCGAGGTGGACGACGACCCGCGCGCCGCCTATTTCCGCCAGGCGAAGAACGGCAAGTACATCCGCATGGCGCTGATCTTGAAACTGCTGGAGGTGAACTGAAATGCGAGTGGATGAAATACGCAACGGCATTGTGATCGACCACATCGAGTGCGGCAAGGCCATGACCATTTACGAGATGCTTTCGCTGGGCTCGCTGGACTGCCCCGTTGCCATTCTCAAAAACGTGCCGAGCCAAAAGTCCGGCAAAAAAGACATCATCAAAATCGACGGCGATTTCAGTCTGAACTACGACGTGCTGGGCTTCGTCAGCCCCGACATCACGGTGGACATCATCCGCGACGGGCGCGTAGCGGAAAAGAAGCACATGGACCTGCCCGAAACGCTGACGGATATTTTGGTCTGCAAAAACCCGCGCTGCATTACCTCGACCGAGCAGGACATCCACCACATTTTCAAACTGACCGACCGCGAAAAGCGCGTTTACCGCTGCGCCTACTGCGACACGAAAGCGTAAGGCGAACGGACGACAAAAAAAGCACCTCCGACGCAGAGGTGCTTTCGTTTTTGTATTCTGTCAGCCGTCGTTGCGGATGAGATCGGCGAAGGTCTCGCCCTTTACGGCGATGAACTCGCTGCCGTCTTCGCGCAGCAGAACGACCGGCGGGCGCGGCAGGCGGTTGTAGTTGCTGCTCATGGAATAATTGTACGCCCCGGTCGTGAGGACGGCGATCAGGTCGCCCCGCCCGATCCCCGCGGGAAGCGCGGCGTCGCGCCGCAGAAGGTCGCCGCTCTCGCAGCAGCGGCCCGCGAGGTCGCAGACAAAGTCGCAGGGCTCATCCGCGCGGTCGGCCGCCACGACGGTGTAAAGCGAACGGTACAGCGCGTAGCGGGGGTTGTCGCCCATGCCGCCGTCGACGGCGACGTAATTCTTATACCCCTCGATGCGCTTGACGCTCTGCACGCGGTAGAGGGTGAGCCCCGCGTCGGCGACGATGCTGCGACCGGGCTCCAGCCGTACGGCGGGTTCGGCGATGCCGAGGTCCGCGCAAACGGCGTGGAACCGCTGCGCCACAAGGCGGATATTCTCTTCCAGATCCAGCACGGGGTCGCTCTCGACGTAGCGCACGCCGTAGCCACCGCCGAGGTCAAGTTCGCTTGCTTCGTACCCGCAGACGGCCTTCACGTCGGCGATGAAACGGAGCATGACGTCGGCGGAACGGATCAGCACGTCGGAATCGAACAACTGCGACCCGACGTGGCAGTGAAAGCCCGTCAGCGCGATCCCCGGGAGGGAGAGCGCGAGTTTGGTGAGCGCCATGGCGGCGCCGGTCTCGATCGGCGCGCCGAATTTCGAGTCGACGCGGCCGGTATTGACCGCCTCGTAGGTATGGGGGTCGATGCCGGGCGTGACGCGCAGCAAAACCGCCTGGGTCTTCCCCTGCTCGGCGGCGATCTGCGACAGCGCGGTCAGCTCTTCGGCGTTGTCGGCGACGAAATGACCCACGCCGCATTCGAGCGCGAAGCGGATATCGTCGTCGGTTTTGCCGTTGGAATGGAAATAGGTCTTGGCCAAATCGAAGCCGGCTTCGCGGGCGGTATAGATCTCGCCCGACGAAACGACGTCGGCGCCCAGTCCCTCGCTGCCGACGATGCGGTACAGTTCTTTGAAGCAGCACGCCTTGCTCGCGTACAGCGGCAGGGCGTTTTCGCCGAAGGCGGCGCGCATGGCGTCGCGGTAGCGGCGGCAGTTGCGGCGAACGGTCGCTTCGTCCATCACGTACAGCGGCGTGCCGTAACGCGCGGCCAGGTCGGCGGTGCGGCGGCCCGCAAAATAGAGATCGGCGCCGCGGATCTCGAGATTGGCGGCGATCATACGTTCAACCCCTGTTCGCGCATGCACGCGCGCAGGACGGCCTCGTGCTCGGGTTCCATCGTCGTAAGCGGCAGGCGGACGTAATTTTCCCCGAAACCGAGAGCGGCGACGGCCGCCTTGACGGGAATGGGATTGACCTCGCAGAACAGGGCGTTGATGAGCGGCAGCATGTCGAGCTGCAGATCCGCGCTGCCCGCCACGTCGCCCGCGAAAAAGCGGTCGCAGAGTTCCACGGTCTTTTTCGGCAGAATGTTGGAAACGACCGAGATCACGCCCGCGCCGCCGAGCGACAGCAGCGGAACGATCTGATCGTCGTTGCCCGAATAGATGTCGAGTTTGCCGCGCGTCAGAGCGGCGAGCTCGGCGATCTGTGAAATATTGCCGGACGCCTCTTTGACGCCGACGATGTTGGGATGCTCGGCCAGCGCGGCGCAGCTCTGCGGCAGCAGGTTGCAGCCCGTGCGCGACGGGACGTTGTAAAGGATGCAGGGTTTGGTCGACGCGTCGGCGATGGCGGTAAAGCTCTCAATCAAACCGCGCTGGGTCGCCTTGTTGTAATAGGGCGTGACCAGCAGCATGGCGTCGCACCCGACTTCGCAGGCGCACCGCGTCAAATCGATGGCGTAAGCGGTATCGTTGGAACCGGTGCCCGCGATCACGGGAACGCGCCCCGTCACACGCTGCGCCGAATAGCGCAGCACTTCGCGGTGCTCTTCGTCCGAAAGCGTGGAACCCTCGCCGCTGGTACCGGCGATCACGAGGGCGTTTACCCCTTCGTCGATCTGCCAGTCGATCAGCCGTCCGAGCGTTTCATAATCGACGCCCGCGGCGGTCATTGGGGTGACAAGCGCGGTCGCCACGCCCCGGAAAACGGTGTTTTGCATAGTGAACCCTCCAATAAAAAAAGCTGCTTTCGAAGCAGCTGCGGAAACGGCATAAAGCCATATTCCGATAGCGCTCCGCAAATCTGCGACAGCAGACAGGATCTTGTTCCCTCTGCCGGATCGACCCGTGCCGTGAGCCGTCCTCGGCACCCGTCCCTTTCCCCGCAGCCGCCCGGCCGGCGTTACGCTTGCGGATACTGATGGCGAAGTGCACCTCTATCTGTGCCTTTATGATAGCAGGCGCGGCCCCGTTTGTCAAGAAAAACTTCGGCAAAACGCGGTTGTTTCCGGGCGCGAAAAAACGCGCTGAAGATATACGCCGCCGATTGACAGAACGGCAAAAAAAGAGTATTATTTATGCACTGCTTCTATATAGATACTATCGGGAGGATACAGAATGAAAAAACTGATTGCGGTGCTGTGTGCGCTGCTGCTTCTCTGCCTGACGGCCGTACCGGCCGCGGCAAGCGTCGACGACCTGTGCGCCGATTATTTCCCGGGCGGCGTTATCAACGCCCCCGCCGCCGGCTCGGTGCTGGTGGATTCCGACAACGATTCCTACACGCGTGTGTCGGTCGTGATCCCGATCTCAAACCAGATCTACGCATTCGGCGCCGATTACGAACGAACGGGGTACGAGGCGTTTTGCCGAAAATATGATCTGGAAGAGTACTCCCTCGGTTTTTCGGCGCAGATCGACTACTCGCTCAACTCGAAAAACAACTGGCAATATACGAGCGAATGGGACCGCGATAACTCCTACGGCAGTGCGTTTATCGGTTACGATGAAAAGGTGCAGACGCAGGAAGTGATCGCGATCGACAGCGTCGACAGCGAGTTTTTCCACACCCTGCGACCCGCGGTCGTCAGCGGCCAAAGGTCGAACGGGGCAAGCAAGGCGTATCTGGACTTGATCCGCAACACGCTGTATTTCCGCGTCCGCTACTGCATCTGCTACACCCCCGCCGGTGAGAGCGAGCAGAAATACCTGTTCAGCGATTGGAGCGACGTGTTCGGCTACGGCGAAAAAGTGGCCACGACCGCCGACAATGCGCCGAAGGAACTGCCCGCCCCGGTCATTGACGCGCTCGCCCTTCTCGGCGACGACGGCAACCGCCTGACCTTTACGCTGGAACTGCCGCAGAGCGTGTACGACGCCGATCTGTACTACAACAAGCACGACGGCAACACCGGCACCCTGCAGGCCGAACTGACCGTCAACGGCGAGGAACACGTCTTTGACGTCGACGACGGCGCCGGAAAATTCGGCGGCGCGCGCACGCTGACCCTGCCCGACGGTTTGACAGTTTCGGGCGACGACAAGGTTTCGCTGCGCGTGCGCCTTGCGAACGCCGACCCGCTCGGCGACGGCCCGTGGTCGGACGCCATCGACCTGACCGACGAGGTCGTGACGACGGACGCGGTGCCCGACGAGCAAGGCGAAACGGACGAGCCGATCGCCCCCGCGCCCGACGACGATCCCGCGCCGAAGCACAAATCCGACTGCAAGCTGTGCGGCATCTGCCCCTTCCAGCCGCTGGGCGTGTGTATGTTCGTGTGGCTCGCCGCTATACTGGTGCTGGCGCTGCTGATCGCCCTGCTGGTCCGCAAATCGAAAAAGAGCAAAAAGGGCAAAAAGAGCAAACAGAAAAAGAAAAAATCCCGCAGATAACTGCCGACGGAAAAGAGACAGAGTATGACGCTGAAGGAACTGAAAGTCGGGGAAAGCGCCCGCATTGAGACCGTGGGCGGCGAAGGAGCGCTTCGCCAGCATTTTCTCGACATGGGGCTGATCCCCGGAGCAGAAGTCACCGTTGAAAAATTCGCGCCCATGGGCGACCCCGTGGAACTGCGCATTCACGGCTATGAACTGACGCTGCGGCTGGACGACGCGGCCCGCATCACGGTCACCAAAATCGACAAACCCGCGGAGCCCGTCAAGCCGGCGCCGCGCAAAAAGCCGTCGGCCCACCCCGCCCTCGGCGAAACGCCGACGGGCCGGCGCAGGGATATGGCCCCGCCCGCAAACGGCCGCACGCTGACCTTTGCCCTGGTCGGCAACCAAAACAGCGGCAAAACGACGCTGTTCAACCGCGTGACGGGCGCCAACCAGCACGTGGGCAACTTCCCCGGCGTGACGGTGGACCGCAAGGACGGCGCCATTATCGGCGTCAAGGGGACGTCGGTCACCGACCTGCCCGGCATCTATTCGATGTCGCCGTATTCGAGCGAGGAAGTCGTTTCGCGCAATTTCGTGCTGGACAGCAAACCCGACGCCATCATCAACATCGTCGACGCGACCAACCTGGAGCGCAACCTTTATCTGACGATGCAGCTTTTGGAGATGGAGCGCCCCGTCGTGGTGGCGCTGAACATGATGGACGAACTGACCGGCAACGGCGGTTCGGTGGACATCAACCAAATGGAAGAACTGCTGGGCGTGCCCGTGGTGCCGATCTCCGCCGCCAAAAACGAGGGCATCGACGAACTGATCGCCCACGCGCTGCAGATCGCCAAAGAACAGATCAAGCCCAAGGTGCAGGACTTCTGTTCCAAAGACGAAAACGGCGGCGCCGTGCACCGCGCCATCCACTCGGTCGCGCATTTGATCGAGGACCACGCCGTGCGCGCCGAACTGCCGGTGATCTTTTCCGCCTGTAAACTGATCGAGGGCGACCGTCTGATTTTGGAAAAACTCCATCTTGACGAAAACGAAAAAGAACTGCTGGAGCACATCGTCGTGCAGATGGAAACGGAGCGCGGCCTTGACCGCAGCGCCGCCATCGCGGATATGCGCTTTTCCTTCATAAGCAAAGTCAGCGACGCGTGTCTGATCAAGCCCCACACCAGCAAGGAACTGCTGCGCAGTCAGAAACTGGACCGTCTGCTGACGGGCAAATATACCGCCATCCCGATCTTTGTGGTCGTTATGGCGCTGGTGTTTTATCTGACCTTCAACGTCATCGGCGCGTTTTTGCAGGAGCTGCTGGCAAGCGGCATCGGCGCGCTGACAACGCTCACCGACAACGCCATGACCGCCGCGGGCGTCAACCGCGTGCTGCACGGACTGGTCATCGGCGGCATTTTTGAGGGCGTCGGCAGCGTGTTGAGCTTTTTGCCGATCGTGGTGACGATGTTCTTCTTCCTCTCGCTGTTGGAAGACAGCGGCTATATCGCCCGCGTGGCGTTCTTTATGGATAAACTGCTGCGCAAGATCGGTCTGTCGGGCCGCAGTATCGTGCCCCTGCTGATCGGTTTCGGCTGTACGGTGCCCGCGGTCATGGCGACCCGCACCCTGCCCAGCAAGCGCGACCGTCGTATGACCATTTTGCTGACGCCCTTTATGAGCTGCACCGCCAAACTGCCGATTTACGCCTTTTTTGTCAACGCCTTTTTCCCCGGCAAGGGCGGCCTGATCATGACGGGCCTGTATCTGCTGGGGATCGTGATGGGCATACTGATCGCCTTTTTCTACAAAAAGGTGCTGTTCCGCGGCGAGGCGGTGCCGTTTGTGATGGAACTGCCGAATTACCGCCTGCCGAGTCTGCGCAGTACCGTGCAGCTGATGTGGGAAAAAGCCAAAGACTTTTTACAAAAGGCCTTTTCGGTCATTTTGATCGCGACGGTCGTGGTGTGGTTCCTGCAAAGTTTTGATTTCCGCTTCAATCTTGCGGAGTCGTCCGAAGACAGCATGATGGCCGTGATCGCGGGCGCGCTGGTGCCCCTTTTCCGCCCGCTGGGATTGGGTGACTGGCGCATCTGCACGTCGCTGATCAGCGGGTTTATGGCCAAAGAGAGCGTGGTCGCCACGCTGAAAGTCCTGTTCGCCGCGGAGGGCGGCATCACCGCCGTGATGAGCCCCGTCGCCGCGGGCTCGATGCTGATCTTCAGTCTGCTGTACACCCCCTGCGTCGCCGCCGTGGCCTCGGTCAAGCGGGAACTCGGTTGGCGCTGGGCGGCGGGCGTTGTGGTCTGGCAATGCGTGGTGGCGTGGCTGATCGCCCTGCTGTTCACCGTGATCGCCGGTCTGTTTTAAGGAGAGAGTATGCCGTTTAACGTATGGGATATCGTGGTGCTTGCGCTGGTGCTCGCGCTGTTGGCGGGGGCAGTGCTGCTGTACCGCGGCAGACGCCGCCGGGGCGGCTGCTGCGGCGACTGCGCGGCCTGCCGAAAAAACGCCGGCTGTGACAAGCAAAACAACTGAAAAGTTAACGAAAAACAAACGCGCCGACTTTTTCAGTCGGCGCGATTTCATAGGCGCGATTTATTGGTGCGATTTCATAGGCGCGATTTTATGTAGAATACGTGAAAGGCGTTATTTCAGCGTGGCGATCGTCACGCCGTCTTCGCCTTCGCCGAAGGTGCCCAGGCGGAAGGTCTTGACGCGGGGGTCGCCCTTAAGAAAGCTCTTGACGGCGGCGCGCAGGGCGCCCGTGCCCTTGCCGTGGATGATGGTGCACTCGGTCAGGCCGCTGCGCACCAGATCGTCGAGATAGCGGTCCAGCACCAGCACGGCCTCGTCGGACATCAGCCCGCGCAGGTCGCAGCGGTTTTCGGCGGCGCCGCGCTCCACCCCCGCGGCCGCCGCGCCGGTAGCGACGCTGCGTGCGGGTTTGGGCTTTTCGGCGGTCTTGGGCTTATCCAGCAGACGGAGCGATTCGGCGGCGACGCGCATTTTGAAGGTGCCGGCGCTGATCTCTACCTTGCCTTTGCGGTCGGGCAGGTCGGTGACGGTTGCGTTTTTGCCGATGGTCTTGCAGAAGACGAGATCGCCGATCTCCAAGGGGCGCGGCAGGACGTAGTCCTCATCCTCTTCCAGCGAGGGAAGGATGGGGTTGACGGCGCCGTGAATGGCGTCGAGGTGGGCGTTGACGGCGCTGCGCGCACGGCGCGCAAGGTCGGAAGCGTCCTGCGTTTGGCGCGCCTCTTTGCGCAGTTTTTCGACCTCGGCGAGCAGGGCGTTGCTCTCGCGCCGCGCCTGTTCGACGATGCGCAGGGCTTCGCCGCGGGCGTTTTCGATCTCGCGGTCACGGCGTTTTTCGGCCTCGGCAAGCGCTTCGCTGGCTTTGCGCTGCTGCGCCGCGGCCTCCTCGGTCATGGCGCGCGCCTTGCCGCGCTCCTCCTCCATGGCGAGGCGGCTTTGCTCCAGACTGTCGACGACGTCCTCAAAGCGTGCGCTTTCGCCGTCGACGAGTTCGCCCGCGCGGTCGATCACGCGCTTGTCGAGCCCCAGCCGTTCGGAGATGGCAAACGCGTTGGAGCGGCCCGGGACGCCGATGAGCAGGCGGTATGTAGGTTTGAGACTGTTGACGTTGAACTCGCACGAGGCGTTCTCGACCCGCGGGGTTTGCAGGGCGTAGGCCTTGAGTTCGGCATAGTGGGTGGTGGCGGCGACCTTGGCGCCGCGGCGGTGCAGATCCTCGAGAATGGCCATGGCCAGCGCCGCGCCCTCGACGGGGTCGGTGCCGGCGCCGAGTTCGTCGATCAGCACGAGCGAACGGTCATCCGCCGCCGCCAAAATGCCGACGATGTTGACCATGTGGGACGAGAAGGTGGAAAGCGACTGTTCGATGCTCTGCTCGTCACCGATGTCGACCAGCAGGTGGTCGACCACGCTGACGCGGCTGCCCTCGGCGGCGGGGATCATCAGCCCGCACGCCGCCATGGCCGTCAGCAGGCCGATGGTCTTGATGGCGACGGTCTTGCCGCCGGTGTTGGGGCCGGTGATGACGAGCGTGTCGAAATCGGAGCCGAGGCGGATATCGGTCGGAACGACCTTTTTGGGGTCGATCAGCGGGTGGCGCGCCTGTTTGAGGTCGGTGACGCCCTCGTCGTTCAGCACGGGCACGCTCGCTTTCATATCATAGGCGAGGTGCGCTTTGCAAAACACGACGTTCAGCGTGACGCCGCACTCGTAACTCGCTTTGATCTCGCTCTGAAAACTGCCCGCTTCGGCGGACAATTCGTACAAAATGCGTTCGATCTCCTGCTGTTCTTTGCCGCGCAGGACGCGGATGTCGTTATTCGCCTCCACCACGCCGGCGGGCTCGATAAACACCGTGGCGCCCGTGGAGGACGTGTCGTGCACCATACCGGCGACCTCGGCGCGGTGTTCGGCCTTGACAGGCACGACGTAGCGGCCGTTGCGCTGGGTGATGATGGCGTCCTGCAAAACGGTCTTCATCGAGGCGGAGCGGATGATCTTGTCGAGGCGGTCGCGGATGGAACTCTCTTTGAGTTTGATCTGACGGCGGATCGACGCGAGCTCTGGCGAGGCGTTGTCGCTCATTTCCTCCTCGCTGAGGATGGCGGAAAAGATGCGCTCCTCCAAATACTTATTGGGGGTGAGCGCGTCGAAATAGAGATCGAGCGGGCGTTCCTCTTTGCCGCTGTTGTCGCGCCATTCGCGCATGGCGCGGACGGTGCGCAGCGTGGAGCCGATATCGAGCAGTTCCTTCATGGTCAGCAGGGCGCCCGCCGCGGCACGCGCCAGCGCACCGCTGACGTTGACAAGCCCGCCGAACGAGGGCGCGCCGTACTTGGCGAGGAACAGAAAGGCGTCCTCGGTCAGGCGCAGCTGCCCCTCGACGGCCTCAAGCCCGTGGGCGGGGGTCAGCGCGAGCATTTCGTCGCGCGCGTCGTCGTTGCAGGCGCGCACGGCGAGTTTTTCGAGAACCTTCGGGAGTTCGAGTGCCCGCAGGTGTTTGTCGATGGTGTCCATAATATCTCCTTACGGTCCGATGACCTTGAAAAAGTCGAGCGTTTTGAAGCGTTTTTGCGTTTTGTGCAGAAGGTATTCCTCCGCGGTCTTGCCGAATTGCGCGAGACTTTCGCCGCCGAGTTCGAACGCGAATATCTTTTCGAAATCGGACAGGGCGACGTGGCGCATGGCCTTGACGACCGCCGTGCCGACTTCGCCGCTCCCCGGGGCGGGGTGGTCTTTGCAATAGAGTTTGCCCTCCTCATACGAGAAGAACATGGGGTCGGTCTCGTAGGTGCCGCAGACGTCACAGCCGACGAGGGCGGGCATATAGCCGCCCAGGCACATCAGCCGCCATTCGGTCACGGCCTTGATGAAAGCGGGGGCGCGCCGCCCGCTCTCGAGAAACGAGAGGGCGTTGAGAAACAGGCGCAGCGTTTCTTCCGATTCGAACTCCTCCTCGCAGAAAGCGCCCGCCAACTCGCAGAAATACTGGGCGAG
>CADBON010000208.1 GCA_902796315.1 Oscillospiraceae bacterium
TCTCAAACTTCTTTCGAAGTCCGGATACTTTCGCAAATATTTGCGCTCAAAAAAATCTCAAGGGTTTTTCTTTCTTGTTGTTTAATTTTCAAGGTTCGTTTGCGCTCTCGTTTCGGTCGCCCTTTTCGCGAGCGCTCGAATATAGTAACACAACCATATTCGTTTGTCAACAACTTTTTTTGATTTTTTGTAATCAAATTACCACGGGTCCGGGCGGTTCGTTTTCTTCCCCAAAAAGAGTCAAAAAACGAGGTTTTTCGACCGGCCGTGAAGCCGTCAACGATTCAGCATTATAATTGATGGGAATGCAAAAGTCAAGACCTATTTTTACCTTTTTTCAAAAAATATTTACGGCCGTCGAAGCGGTGTTCGGCGGCCGTAATAATTATATTGGTATAAACGTACTATTCCCCTTCTGCGCCCAGAAGGTCGATCGCCGTCCGCTCGGCGCGGGAGGAAGCGGCCGCTTTGCGGCGGGCCTCGGCAAACGGAAAGCCGAGCGCTTCACCGTCCGGATACAATTCCCCCAGCGGCAGCAGAACGAAATCCCGCTCGCGGATGCCGGGATGGGGCAGCCGGAGTTCGGGCGTGTCGCTGACGGCGCCCTCATACAGAAGCAGATCGATATCGATCACGCGCGGGCCGTTGCGAAACGAGCGCACACGGCCGAGCCCCGCCTCGATCCCGAGACAGGCGCCGAGAAGCGCTTGGGGAGACAGATCGCTTGTGACCTCGACGACGGCGTTGTAAAACGGCGGTTGGTCGGTATAGCCCCACGGCTCGGTCACCCAGACGGAAGAGGCGCGCAGGACACGAACGCCCGGCACCAAGCCAAGCGCCCCGACGGCCGTGCGCAGCGACCCTTCTTTATCCCCGAGATTTGACCCGAGCCCGAGTACGGCGATCAAAACCGCTGTTTCCTCGTATTGACGTCTTCACGCGTCATGGTGACCTCGACCCCGACGTAATCAAAGTCGGCGTCGCGAATGGGCGCCTGCGGCTTTTTAACAAGCACGGTGACGGTCTCTAGGCGCGGGAACGCGTCAAGCAGACCTTCGGCAACGTCGTCGCCCGCGGCCTCGATCAGGTTGTAGCTGCGGGCCGTGAAGATCTCGGTTGTCTTGTGTACGAGGGCGGCATAGTTGACGGTGTCCGCCAAATCATCCGTGCGGCGGGCGCTGCCGGCGTCAAGAAACGCGGTAACGTCCAGTTCAAACGTCTGACCGTCGCGCTTCTCTTCCTCATTGACGCCGTGGTTGGCGCGGATACGCAATCCGCGAATTACGATTTTGTCCATCCTTCATTCACCTTTCTTATGGCCTGCGCCATACGCACGGCGTCCAACGCCGCACGCACGTCATGGGCCCTTATTATCGCGGCACCGCCGTAAACGGCGACGGCCTGGGCCGCCACGGTACCGTAAAGTCTGTTTTCGGGGTCGCTCTCGCCCGTTGCAACGCCGACGACGCGCTTGCGCGACACGCCGATCAGCAGGGGCGAGAAATCGGCAAACGCACCGCAGGAGGCAAGCAGGCGCAAATCATCCTCGCGCGTTTTACCGAAACCGATTCCGGGATCGTAGCAAAGTCGCTCGGCGGGAACGCCCGCCGCGACCGCGGCGTTTTGCATCTCGGCAAAAAACGCGCGAACGGCCGCCGTCACGCCCTCGGGATACGCCACGGCGTGAGAGGAATCGGCGCCGCCGACGTGCATCACGACCCAGTCGGCGTCATACCGCTTAACGAGCGCCGCCATTTCCGGCGAAAAGGCGCCGCTTTCGTCATTGACGATCTGCGCGCCCAGCGAAAGAGCCAGTTCCGCCGCCTCGGGGCGGAAGGTGTCGATACTGACGGGGGTATTGCCGGCGGCCTCCATCACCGACGGCAGCAGACGGCGCAGGCGGTCGCACTCCTCATCCAAAGAAGCAGGCGCTTTGCCCGGCGCGGTGGAACAGGCGCCGACGTCGAGAATATCCGCCCCCTCGTCTGCCAGTTGACGGGCGCGGCGCGCCGCCGCATCGGCCTCAAAATACAGGCCGCCGTCGGAAAACGAGTCAGGCGTGAGATTGAGAATGCCCATCACAAGGGGCCTACCCGCCGACGCCAAAAGAGATCGAAGCGAACTCATCTGTTCTCGCCCCGCAGCAGCGACATAATCTCGGCACGCAGTTTCGCGTCGGTACGGGCATAGCCGCGCAGCGCAGAGGTCTGCGTCAGCGCGCCCGCCGCCTTGACGCCGCGCATGGTCATGCAAAGATGCTCGGCCTCGATCACGACGGCGACGGTATCGGCGCCGAGTTCGTCGTACAGAAAATCGGCGATCTGGCCGGTGAGCCGCTCCTGCAGCTGCGGGCGGCGCGCATACACGTTGACGATGCGCGCAAGTTTCGACAGTCCGATCACGCGCCCCTCTTTCGGGATATAGGCGATATGGGCCTTGCCGATGAAGGGCAGCAGATGGTGTTCACACATCGAGTACAGCGGAATATCGCGGACGACGACGAGGCCGTCGTTCCCCTCCTCCTGAAACACTTTGAGGTGGTCGTGGGCATCCTCGGTCATGCCGGAAAAGACCTCGGCGTACATAGCGGCGACACGGCGGGGGGTCTCGACAAGGCCGGGGCGCTGCGGGTCTTCGCCGATGGCCGCCAAGATCTCGCGCACGGCGTTTTCGATTCGTTCTTTATCCATAGCCATCACCTCAGAAAAACAGGCAAATTGTCAGCAGAGATTCGTCCGTGCTGTAACGCACGCTGGCCGAACCGTCGGAAATCAGCCCCAGTTCTTTATAAACGTCATAAATCACGCCGTCTTTGAAGAGGGTGTGTTTGGCCCGCTCCATGGCGTTGGCATCCGAAAAGCGGAGTTCGGTGCAGGTGTAGCCGCGGTTACGCGCTTTGAGCGCGGCGGTCTCGACCACGGAGCGGAATCGGTCGCCGCTCCCCTGCCCGAGGAAGGCGCCCTCGAA
>CADBON010000209.1 GCA_902796315.1 Oscillospiraceae bacterium
CACGACAGCGGTACCTGCTACGTGCCCGCCCGCTTTATTGCGCGCTGTCAGAACCGCCCCGTCGCGGGGCAGCTGGCGCTGGGCGTGCGGCTGTTGGATATGCGCCTTGTCAAGGGTGACGATTACTTTTTCGCCCACGGGATCTGCACCTGCCGCGCGGCCGCGTCGCCGTTTGCGGGCAAACTCACCTTCCCGGCCGTACTGAAAGACCTGCGGGACTTCCTCGCCGAAAACAGCCGCGAGACCGTGCTGATGCTGCTCAGCGAAGAACGCGCTTCCGAGGGATTCTTCGACGGATTTTACGAGACCTATCTGCGCCCGAACGGGGATCTGTTTTACACCCGCCCCGAAATGCCGACGCTGGGCGAAGCGCGCGGAAAGATCGTGCTGTGCCGCCGCTGCCGCCGGGACGCCGTTCCCGACGACAAGGCAGGGTTGGATTTCACCGGTTTTCCCGCCATGGGCAGCAAACAAGGCCCCGCCGTGCTGCCGTTCACCGTCGGCGACGTGCCCGCCTTTCTGGAGGACCGCTATATGCTGATGCCCCGCGCCAAATGGCGCGACGCGGTGCTCCCCGCGCTGCAGGCCAGCGACGACGCGGGCGGCTCGCTGCGGATCACGGAAACCGGCACCGCGGGTACGCTGCACCCCTACGGCGCGGCGCGGTACGTCAACCGGCAATTTCGCCGCTATCTCGCCGACGGCGGACGCTGTCGGGGGTGGTTCCTCACGGACTTCCCCGACGAAACGCTGGTGCGGGCGATCGCCGCGCGAAACGAAACGCTTTTATAACGAAAAAGAAGCCCCGACTTGATTCGCTCAAGTCGGGGTGATTTTTTGTTGCGTTACAGCATTTTGGCGCGCAGTTCTTCGCCCGAGAGCGGCGACAGATACGCCGGGGGAATATCGAAAATGGTCTTGCAGCCGGTCTGCCCCTCGGCGTTCATGCGGCAAACGGCGCGGGCACAGCACGCGACGACGCAGGCGGTGAACTCGGGGTTGGAATCGAGCCGCAGGCGGAACTCCATCTCGTGCCGATTCTCGCCGTCACGGCCCGTGCGGCCGCTGCGGATGACCGTGCCGCCGTGGGGGATGCCCTTGTGATCCCGATCCAGTTCTTCCTGCGTGATGAAATGCACGGTGGTATCGTACTCGTCAAAATAGTTCTTCATCGTGACGATCTCGCGCTCGATGCGCGCCCTGTCGGCACCCTCGGCCGCCACGACGTAACATTCGCGCGTGTGCTTCTGCCGGGCGGTCAGTTCGGGCTGTTCGCCGCGGCGAACGGCCTGGAGCGCGCTCTCGACGGGGACGGTGTACTGGCGCGCGTCCAGCACGCCGTCAATGCGGCGCACGGCGTCGGAATGGCCCTGGCTGACGCCGCGCCCCCAGAAGGTGTAGTCGGCGCCGTCGGGCAAAAAGCAGTTGCCGAGCATACGGTTGAGCGAAAACAGACCCGGATCCCATCCAACGGAGATAACGGCGGTCTTGCCGCCCCGTTTCGCGGCCGTGTCGACGTTCGCGAAATGCTCGGGGATGCGCTTGTGGGTATCGAAGGTGTCGACGACGTTGAAATATTCCGCCATCTGCGGCGTTTGCTGCGGCAGGTCCGTGGCGCTGCCGCCGCACATGACGAGCACGTCGATCTCGTCGCGGTGCGCGAGCACGTCGTCAACGCGATACACGGGCGCGCCCTGCGTGGTGACCGTCGCGGGGTCGCGGCGGGTGAAGACGGCGGCAATCGTCAGATCGGCGTTCTGCGCCGCTGCGCATTCCACGCCGCGGGCAATATTGCCGTAGCCGTACAGTCCGATTCGAATCATAACTATCACTCCTTTGGATTGGTTTGACGGGTCAAATAATACTGTTTGGCGGCCAGACACCAGTCGGTCTGCACGATGTCAAAGCCGCGGTCCGCGTACCAGCCCCATCCCTTGTCGGGATCGCCGGTCACGGCCACGTCGTCGGTGTGTTCGCCGCCGATGACGTCCTTGTAATTGTAAACGATGGCGTTGCCCCACACGGCAAGCCCCTGCTCGTGAAGACGGCGGATAAAACCGTCGCTGACGACTTCGTCGCCGTCGTCCCGGAAACAGACCTCGGCCCCCGCAAGGTTGAGCTTGCGTTTCGCGAGCGCTTCCATTTCGCGCAGGCCGCTCCGTTTGAGGATGGGCATATAGGCGAGATCGGGCGCGTACCGTTCGACGGCGGCCAGATCCGTTTCGTGAAAGCCGGTCTTGATGATCATCTGCTCGGCGACGCCGTGCTCACGGATGCAGTTCGTGATGGCCTCGGGCGCCGTCCAGAACTTGTCGACGTTGATCAGGCACTTGCCGCGCAAAAGGTCAAACACGTCCGCAAGATACGCGACGCGCTCGACGGTCGGGGTGTCGTCCTGATTGACGAAGCGGTACCCCTCGACCTCGGCGGCCTTGTGCAGACGGATATAGCGGCGCCGGTTCAGATGCGCGGGTTCCATGCCCGGGTGAAAACAAAACAGTTTGCCGTCGCGACTGACGCTGACGTCGAGTTCCACGATATCGGCCCCCTGCGCAAGCGCGGCCTTGAATGCCGCGATCGAGTTGCAGGGAATGTTGCCGCCGCTGACGCCGCGGTGCGCCGCCACGAGCGGGACGCCGTTCTTTGCAAGAAGTTCCATACTGCTTCCTCTTTTCTGTTCCGGTTATTTGCGGTACAACTGCAGATATTGACCAAAACGCTCGTCATAATAGGCGACGAGGTCGGGCTCGGGTTCGACCGTCTCGCGCACGCCGTAAAAGCGACCGGCAAAGTCGCGGTATTCCTCCGCGGGCAAAACGCCCTGCGCCGCCAGCAGCGCCGCGCCGAGCGCGCCCCCCTCTTCATTGTCGGGCACCTGCAGCGTGACGTTCAGACAGTCGGCGACGATGCGCAGCCACAGCGCGTTTTTGGCGCCGCCGCCGCAGATGGCGGAGGTCGTGACGTTCACGCCGAGGGAGCG
>CADBON010000210.1 GCA_902796315.1 Oscillospiraceae bacterium
GACGAATCGCTGCGCATCCGCGAAACGTGCGGGTCTTGCCGCTGGTACGCGCTGTGCCGGGGCGGCTGTCGCCGCGACCGCGTCGATGATTGGCGGCGCAACCGCTACTGCGAAGCGTACAAGGCGTTTTTCGAATATGCCGCACCGCGGCTGGAGAACGCCGCGCGCACGGTGTAGGGCCGCGTTCTTGTTTTTTCGCCGTGAATATGCTATAGTGTAAATACAGACGATCATTTGAGGGGGCGATCTGATGCAATACGTGTGTTTGGCCTGTTTTGTGGCCGCGACCGCGTTCCACCTTTACGCTTCACTGCGGCAGGAGAAGCGCAAGCGGAACATCTCTAAACCGTTCATCATCCTGGCCCTGCTGGGCTTCTATGCGCTGGCGGCGCGCGAGGTGTCGCTGTTCATCGTCCTGGCGCTGGCGCTGAGCTGGCTGGGCGACGTGCTGCTCATCCCCAAGGGCGTCAAGTGGTTTACCGCGGGCGGCATCGCTTTTATGGCCGGTCACGTTTTCTTTATCCTCGGCTATCTGAAGGACGTCGATTTCACCAAGATCCCGCTTGCCGTTATCATTCTGCTGGCGGCGGTCTTCATCGGGGCGGTTACGTTTCTGTTTTCCAAACTCAAACCGCATCTGCCCAAACCGCTGTTTTACCCGATGTTCCTTTACCTGCTCATCAACGGCGCAATGAACTGCTTCGCCATTTTCCGCTGTATCAGCATCGGCGGGTTTGCGGGGATCATCACCGCCGTCGGCGCGGCGCTGTTCTTCATATCCGACTCCTCGCTGTTTTTCGTTCGGTTCGACAAAAACAGCCCGCTCAAAACGCACTTCGTGGTCATGCTTACGTACAGTATCGGCGAATTGCTGATTATACTGGGATTGCTGTAAAAGGAGGAAATCGTGATGAAATACTATCTGTATAACTCGCTTGCCAACAACGGCATCAAACCCGACCTTCCGGCCGACGCCCAAACGGTGGACGCCGTCGGGCTGGATTACCCGTCCTTCTTCGGCGGGCTCGCGCCCGAGGACGAGGTCGTGCTGGTCGGCGGCGACGGCACGCTCAACTACTTCATCAACGCGCTTGACCCCGCCGCGATCAAAAATAACGTCTATCTGCTGGGCGCCGGCACGGGCAACGATTTTTTGCACGACATCGACAAACAGCCCGGCGAAGAGGTACTGCTCAATCCCTATCTCACCAACCTGCCCACGGTCTGCGTGAACGGGATGGAAAAACGCTTTATCAACAATATGGGCTTCGGCATTGACGGCTATTGCTGTGAGGTCGCCGATCAGATCAAAGAAAAAGAGCCGCAGAAAAAGATCGACTACACCGGCATCGCCATCAAGGGACTGCTGTTCCATTTCAAACCCTGCCACGCCGAGATCACGGTCGACGGCGTCAAACTGGAGTTCGACAACGTCTGGATCGCCCCGACCATGAAGGGCAAGTTCTACGGCGGCGGTATGATGATGGCGCCCGCGCAGGACCGCTTTTCCGACAAACTGACCGTGGTCGTGTACCACAGCCGTTCCAAACTGAAAGCGCTGATTTCGTTCCCGTCCATTTTCAAGGGCGAGCACGTCGGCAAGACCGACATCGTCAAGATCTTTACCGGCAACGAGATCGAGGTGCGCTTCTCGCGCCCCTGCGCCGCACAGATTGACGGCGAAACGGTGCTGAACGTCAGCGAGTACAAGGCCGTTCTGCCGAAATGATCGCGCCCGCATAGTTTTTTACGGTTATCCGGCCCCCCGGGCCTGATGATAATACATTTTTTTAGGAGCGTGCTTTTTGAAAAAGTACCAAACACCGGAGATTGTCGGCTGACCGGGAGGTCGGCGGGCAGAGCCCGGACCTCCCGCCGATGGCGATTGCAGTCAACAATTTTCAGGAGGTTAAACAATGAAAGAAAATGACTTTGTCATTCGTTCGGAAACAACCGACGATTACCGCGAAACCGAAACGCTCGTGCGCGCGGCGTTCTGGAACGTCTACCGCCCGGGCTGCAGCGAGCATTACGTGCTGCACGTACTGCGTGACGATCCGGCTTTCGTAAAAGAACTGGACTTCGTGATGGAGCAGGACGGCCGCCTGATCGGGCAGAATTTGTTTATGCGAACGGTCATTGAAGCGGACGACGGCCGCACGGTCGACGTTCTGACGATGGGGCCGATCTGCATCACGCCCGAACTGAAACGAAAGGGATACGGCAAAAAACTGCTCGACTATTCTCTGGAACGGGCGACGGCGCTCGGTTACGGGGCGGTGCTGTTTGAGGGCAACATCGGCTTTTACGGCCACAGCGGTTTTGCGTATGCGCGCACGTTCGGCATTCGCTACCACGACCTGCCGGAGGGCGCGGACGATTCCTTCTTTCTCTGCAAGGAACTGCGGCCGGGCTATCTGGACGGCGTAACGGGCGTGTATCAAACTCCCCGCGGCTACTACGTCGACGACGCCGACGTCGAGGCGTTCGACAGGGCGTTTGCGCCGAAACAAAAACGGAAACTGCCCGGGCAGTTGTTCTGAACGGGTTCCATTCCCGCGGGTGACACACGGCGGGGGCCGTCAGCGGCGGCCCCCGAAAACCGGGTCGCTTTGCGGCAATACCAATCGCAGTAAGGGGGATAAGACTATGGCTGCGCACGCACAGGAACAACGGGTATACCGCGCGGGGTTGATGGACCTGGTCTATAAGATTCGCGCCCTGCCGCAGTACGTGAAGGGCTATTCCATCGTGTCGGAGGGAGCGTATCTGAACGGCTGCTGTTTCCGGCTGCAGCGGACGATTTCCGCCGCGTCGTGGGGCGAGGATATTTCGCTGACGATCCTTCCCGTCGACGCGTATAACTGCAGCGTACAGATCTATTCGGAGTGCTCCATGCCCACCCAGTTGGTGGATATGGGGCGCAACAAGAAAAA
>CADBON010000211.1 GCA_902796315.1 Oscillospiraceae bacterium
CCCGTCGCCGAGACCCGCGGGGCGCACTTTGCCGCCGTCGTACAGGCAATCCTTGACGTGCAGATAATCGATGTAGTCTTTCAGCAGATCGTATGCGGGCAAGATCTGCACGTTGCACTGGATGAAGTTCGCGGGGTCGAAAACACCCTTGATCTTCCCCTTGAATGTGCGCAGAATATCCAGGCAGCGGATGTCGGTATCGCCGTAGATCTCCTTTTCGTTTTCGTGACAGCACCACACGCCGTTTGCCAGCGCATAGTCGGCCATCTTCTCCAGCCGCGCAAAAACCTCGTCGCGGTATTCCTCCGGCTTTTCGCCTTTGGTGAAAAAGAAACTGAACATACGGATCCGCTTCGTGCCGAGGATGTTCGCCACCTCGACGGTGCGCTTGAACTCTTCAAAGTGGGGCGCGAAATCATCCGTGATCTCGATTTTGCCGAAGGGCGAGCCGATGGACGAAATGCCGATCCCGGCCTCATCCAGCGTCTTGCGCAGTTCTTTTGCCTGCGCGGGGGTGTAGGTCGAGATGTTGCCCTCGTCCAGACCACGCGGTTCCAGATGCGTCATGCGGTGCGCCTTCAGCGCGGCGATTTGTTCGGCGAGCGTGTTGCCGGCCTCATCGGCGAAGGCCGAAAGATGAAAGGTTGCCATATTATTCCTCCTTGTCTGCCGGGGGCAGAAAGTCTGTTTTGTTGGCGCGGATAAAGGCCGCGGCTTTTTGATAGAGTTCGGCGGGCTTGTAGAGCGTGCGGAACTGCTCGTCGGCCTCGGCGATGGCGTCGTTGTCGACCGAAACCTCGCTGTCCGGGTCAAACATCGGGCCCAGTTTTTCCAGCAGCGGCAGGTACGCCGTTTCGCCGACGGCGGCCAGCGCGGGCGCCGTCTCGGGGAGAAGGGGATAGCCGTTGCCGCGGAAAAAGGTCGACAGCCCCCGCGGTGCGTCGCCCGCAAAAACGTCCAGCGCGTAAACCGCGCGCCGGGCGGGGGAGAGAGCGGCGAAAGCGGCGTTCATATCCGGCTCTTTTTCCAACGCCATCTGGATGTTCATCGCCACGCCGCGCAGCAGGTCTTCGTCGTCTGCGTTTTGCAGTTTTTCTTCCGTCAGCAGGCGGTATTCCTCCCGCAGGCGGGCGTCACGTTGCCACAGTTCACCCTCGCGGCGCAGACGCTCGCGGCGCTTGCGCCCGGCTTTCAGGGCTTTTACCCACGCGAATACGGCCAGCGCGGCGGCCGCCGCAAGCAACAGCCAGTGGTACCACAGCGGACCGGTTTCCTGAAGAAGCATACCGTCACCTCGTCAGTTCCTGATAGATGTCTTTTCGTCTGCATCCCGTCGCGGCGGCGGCTTCACGGGCGGCCTCGCTCGGCGTCTTACCCTCGGCGATCAGCCGTTTGGCATAAGCAACGCCGTCTTCCCTTGTACCGGCGGGCGCCTCGTCTTCGGGGGCGCCTGCGACGATCAGCACGAATTCTCCCTTCGGCGACGCGTCGCGATACGCTTCGGCCGCAGCGGCAAGGGTGGTGCGCTCCACGTGCTCGTGGATCTTGGTCAGTTCTTTCACAAGGGCGATCTCACGGTCGCCGAACGCTTCGTACATATCAGCGAGCGTTGCGGGCAGTTTGTGCGGCGCTTCGTAAAACACGAGCGTGCGCTTTTCACCCTTGAGTTCTTCCAGCCGTTCGCGGCGGCCGGGCTTGGCGCGCGTCAAGAAGCCCTCAAACGCGAACCGCGCCGCGGGCATTCCGCTGACCGCCAGCGCCGTGATCACGGCGCTCGGGCCGGGCACCGCACAGACGGGGATCTGATGCTCATAGCACAGCGCCGCCAGATCTTCGCCCGGGTCGGAGATGGCGGGCATTCCCGCGTCGGTCACCAGGGCGCAGTTTTCGCCGTTCAGCAGGCGGTCCACGATCTCACCGCCGCGCATGGCGCGGTTGTGGTCGTGGTAACTGATCATCGGCTTTTTGAAGCCGAAATGGTTGAGCAACTTCAACGTCACGCGCGTGTCCTCCGCGGCGATGAAATCACAGTTCTGCAGGGTTTCAAGCGCGCGGGGGGAGAGGTCGCCGAGATTGCCGATCGGCGTCCCGACGACGTACAGCGTGCCGCTCATGCGAGGGGGTTGCCTTTCGCGTCAAACAGCGGCAGCGGCTCAAGGTACAGAATATCGCCGCGCGTTTGCGCGTCGCCCTCGGCGAGTATTGCCATTTTACCGGCGGTGATGGCGCCGGCTTCGGTGGTCAGCGTCTCGACGGCCTTCAGCGATTCACCCGTGGAGATCACGTCGTCCACGATGAGGATGCGTTTGCCCTTCATCTCGGCGGCTTCGGCGGTGTCAAGATACAGGTGCTGTTCGCCTTCGGTGGTGATGGAGTTGACCACTACGTCAAACACGCCGGTCATATAGAGTTTCGGCTTTTTGCGCGCGACAAAGTATTTTTTGCCGCTCTGCCGCGACATCTCGTGCGCCAGCGGGATCCCCTTTGCCTCGGCGGTGATCAGACAGTCGAAATCGGGGGCGATCTTCAGCAGATCGCGGGCGCAGGCGACCGTCAGTTCGGCGTCGCCGAAGATGACGAACGCGCCGATATAGAGCTTGTCGTTCAGCGGGCACAGGGGCAGATGGCGCTCCAGGCCGGCGATGGTCATGGTGTAATCCATTGTGTTTTCCTCCTTGATTCGGGTTTTGCCCGAATATTCTTACAGTTTATTATATTAAAATAGTTCGTTTGAATTGTCAAGGCGGGAACACCTTGAAAAACGACAAATTTTCGGGTATAATGGAGACGAATTTTGTCGAAGGGGGAGAGTGCCGTGCACGTGCCGAAAGCCGAGACGACGACCCTTGCCGTCACGCCGTTTGCCGACGCCTTGCAGCAGGAGGCGGACGGCTCGCTCGCCTATGACCGCGCCCGCTGGCTGTACGTTCCCAATGATTATACCGAGTACCGTTATCTGCTGGGTACCCGCGGCGAAAACCCGCTGATCTGCATCGGCGTCAACCCCTCCACCGCCCGTCCCGACGCGCTGGATCCCACCCTTCAGTCCGTCGAGCGCATCGCCAAAGCCAACGGCTACGACAGTTTCGTCATGGTCAACGTCTACGCCCAAAGGGCGACCGACCCCAAGACGATGGACGTCGACTTTAACGAGTTTTTGCATCAGCAAAACCTGGCGGGCTTTCGCTGGCTGCTCGACCGCTCGCAGGGCCGCCCCGCCGTGTGGGCGGCATGGGGCGCCGTCGTGGAAAAGCGCCCCTACCTCAAACGCTGTGCGGCGGATCTGATCGCGGCGGGCCGTGAACGCGGCGCGGCATGGCTGCACGCGGGGGCGCTCTCCAAGGCCGGGCACCCGCACCACCCGCTGTACCTGCGCGCCGACGCGGCGCTGGAACCGTTCGACGCCGAGGGCTATCTTGCGGTGCTGAAAAATCTGTGAAAAGTGTTGACACTTTCTTCTCTCTGTGTTAAAATATCGCGTATTAAAAGGCAGTGAAGGGAACCAGTAACGGCCATCCGCAAAAAAAGAGAGCAGCCGGTCGGTGAGAGGCGCGTGAGCGGACCCGCGAATACATCCCGGAGCCCCGTCCCGAAAGCGTTTGCGAGTAGGCGGCGGCGGGTGCGCCCGTTAGCGCGCAAGGGGTTTACGGACCCCGTAAGGCGGTCGGGCGTGAGCCCGCCGTGAATAAAGGTGGTAACACGGGCACAACGCTCGTCCTTTAGGCAGAAGCCCAAAGGACGGGCTTCTTACTTTAGTGAAAAGGAAGGAAACAATATGCCTATCACGGAGTATCTGGAGCGAAACGCCAGAGAGTTCAAAGACGAGGTCGCCCTCGTCGAGATCAATCCCGAAATGCAGGAGGCGAAGCACGTCACCTGGCGCGAATACGCGCTGATCGAGACCAATCCCTCCGATCCCGGCCGCAAGGAGCTGACCTGGGGCGAGTTCGATAAAAAGGCCAACCGGTTTGCCAATCTGCTGCTTTCGCGCGGCGTTCGCAAGGGCGACCGCGTCGCCATTTTGCTGATGAACAGCATCGAGTGGCTGCCCGTCTATTTCGGCATTCTGAAATCCGGCGCGCTGGCCGTGCCCCTCAACTACCGCTACACCGCGGAGGAGATCAAATACTGTCTCGATCTGTCCGACAGCAGCGTCCTCGTCTACGGCCCCGAGTTCACCGGCCGCGTTGAGGAGATTACCGACCGCATCCCCGATATCCGCTACCAGTTCTACGTCGGTGAGGACTGCCCGACCTTCTCCGAGAGTTACGACAAACTCGTGACCTATTGTTCGTCCAAGGCGCCGCAGATCCCGCTGACCGACGATGATGAGGCCGCCATCTATTTCTCGTCCGGCACCACGGGTTTCCCCAAGGCCATTCTGCACGCCCACCGCGCGCTCGTGCATTCCGCCAAGACCGAGCAGGCGCACCACGGTCAGGGCCGTGACGACGTCTTTCTGTGCATTCCGCCGCTGTATCACACGGGCGCCAAAATGCACTGGTTCGGCTCTTTGATTGCGGGCAGCCGCGCCGTCCTGCTCAAGGGCGTCAAGCCGCAGTGGGTCATCCGCGCCGTCAGCGAAGAGCATTGCACCATCGTCTGGCTCCTCGTGCCGTGGGCGCAGGATATTCTGGACGCCATCGACCGGGGCGAGATCGATCTTTCCGAGTATGAACTCGACCAGTGGCGGCTGATGCACATCGGCGCTCAGCCCGTTCCGCCCAGTCTGATCAAACGCTGGCTCAAGGTGTTCCCGCACCATCAGTACGACACCAACTACGGCCTGTCCGAGTCCATCGGCCCCGGCTGCGTGCATCTGGGCGTCGAGAACGTCGACAAGGTCGGCGCCATCGGCAAAGCCGGCTACGGCTGGGAAGCCAAGATCGTTGACGAGAACGGCCGCGAAGTCGCGAACGGCGAGGTCGGCGAACTGGCGGTACGCGGCCCGGGCGTCATGCTCTGCTACTACAAGGACGAAAAAGCCACGAACGAAGTGCTCAAAGACGGCTGGCTGTGGACGGGCGATATGGCGCAGTGCGACGAGGACGGCTTCATCTACCTCGTCGACCGCAAAAAAGACGTCATCATCACCGGCGGCGAGAATCTCTATCCCGTTCAGATCGAAGATTATCTGCGCCGCAGCGACAAGATCAAGGACGTCGCCGTGATCGGTCTGCCCGACCCGCGCTTGGGCGAGATCGCCGCCGCCATCATCGAACTCAAACCCGGCGTCACCTGCACCGAGCAGGAGATTGACGATTTCTGCCGTGAACTGCCGCGTTACAAACGCCCGCGCAAAGTCATCTTTGCCGAGGTGCCGCGCAATCCCACCGGCAAGATCGAAAAGCCCGTGCTGCGCGAAAAGTACTGCCACGGACGCCTGGTCGAAGCGCAGACGACGCATTGATAACACGGAGGTAATCGAATGAAACAACTGATGCTCGGCAACGAGGCAGTTGCCAGGGGCTTATATGAAGCAGGATGCTCCTTTGTATCCAGCTATCC
>CADBON010000212.1 GCA_902796315.1 Oscillospiraceae bacterium
CTGCTGAAAGACTACATCGATTATCTGCACGTCAAGGATTGCCTGTACGACGGCGGCAAAGTGCGCCCCGCGGGTCTCGGCGACGGGCAGATCGTGGAACTGCTGCGGCGTTTCACAGCCGACAAGGACGGCGATCACTTCCTGACGCTGGAGCCGCACCTAAAAGTATTTGACGGCCTGAAGGACCTGGAGAGCGAGGGCGGCACCGCCTTTACGCTCAAAGACGATTACACCTATCCCACCAACCGCGCCGCATTCGACGCGGCGGCGGACGCGCTGGACAAATGCCTGGACGACGCCGGCATCGCCGGGTTTGTCGCCCGCGGCTGACAAGAAGGAGGTTCCCCTATGTTTTCACATCCTCAATTAAACGGCAGAGTGGCGGTCGTCACCGGCGGCGGCGGCGTGCTGTGCAGCGGTTTTTCGCGCGATCTTGCCCGCCAGGGCATGAAGGTCGCGGTGCTGGACCTGCGCGAAGAGGCGGCGCAAAAAGTCGCGGATGAGATCAATGCCGAAGGCGGTACCGCGATCGGCGTGGCGTGCAACGTGCTGGACGCCGACAGTCTGCAGGCGGCGCGCGAGACGATCCACGAACGCCTGGGCACCTGCGACCTGCTGCTGAACGGTGCGGGCGGCAACCACCCGGCCGGCACCACCACCAAAGACAAACTGGAACTGAGCGACCTGGCGCAAAAAGCCGAGGGCGTCAAGACCTTTTTCGACCTGGATCCGAAAGGCATCGAGTTCGTATTCAACCTCAACTTCCTCGGCACCCTTTTGACGACGCAGTGCTTCGCTCGCGACCTGGTGGGCAAAGAGAACGCCGCCATCATCAACGTGTCGTCCATGAACTCGTACAAACCGCTGACACGCATTCCCGCCTACTCGGCGGCGAAAGCGGCCGTTTCCAACTTCACGCAGTTCATGGCGGTGCATTTTTCCGACGTGGGCATTCGCGTCAACGCCATCGCCCCCGGCTTTTTCAGCACCAACCAAAACAAGACCCTGCTCTATAACGAGGACGGCTCGCTGACCGCCCGCAGTGAAAAGATACTGGGCCACACGCCCCTCGGCCGTTTCGGCGTGCCTGAGGACCTGAGCGGCACGCTGCTGTTTTTGGCGGACGAGACGTATTCGCGCTTTGTGACGGGCGTTATCATCCCCGTCGACGGCGGTTTTTCGGCCTATTCGGGCGTATAAGGAGCAACCGCCGTATGGAAGCGATCAACGCGTTATTGGATAAAATCGACGGCGTCGTGTGGGGATGGGGACTGATCGTTCTCATCCTCGGCACGGGCATCTATCTGACGGTACGCACCGGCTTTGTGCAAGTGCGCCACCTCGGCAAAGCCCTGAAATGGATGGTCAAAAACGAAGAGGGCGGCAAAGGCGAAGTCACGTCGTTCGCGGCGCTGTGCACCGCGCTTTCGGCCACCATCGGCACGGGCAACATCGTGGGTGTGGCGACGGCCATCTGCGCCGGCGGCCCGGGCGCCCTGTTCTGGATGCTAGTCGCCGCGTTCTTCGGCATGGCGACCAAGTACGCCGAAGGGTTTCTCGCCATCAAGTACCGCACGATAGACGCCGAGGGGCACGCGCTGGGCGGCCCCTTCTACTATATTGAAAAAGGACTGGGCAAACAGTACCGCAAGGTAAAATCCTGGAAATGGCTGGGCAAGATGTTCGCATTTTTCGGCGCGCTTGCCGGTCTGTTGGGCATCGGCACGATCACACAGATCAACGGGATCTCGTCCGCCGCCAACATTCTGATCAAAAACAGCGACGTACTGTTCACCGTCGGTGAAAAAGACATCACCGTCGCGGTCGCCGTCACGGGCGGTGCGGTCACCATTCTCGCGGCGCTGGTCATCATCGGCGGCATCAAGCGGATCTCGTCCGTTTCCGAGGTCGTGGTGCCGTTTATGGCGTGCGCCTACGTTCTGCTGGCGCTGATCGTTCTGATCTGCAACGCCGCCAAGATCCCCGACGCGGTGAAGCTGGTCGTCGTATCGGCCTTCAACGTGCGCCCCGTCGTGGGCGCCATCGCCGGCATCGCCCTGAAAACCGCGATCCAAAAGGGCATCGGCCGCGGCATATTCTCCAACGAAGCAGGGCTTGGCTCCGCGCCCATCGCGGCGGCCGCCGCCAAGACGAAAGACCCCGTGCGCCAGGGTCTTGTCACGATGACGGGCACCTTCATCGACACCATCATCATCTGCACGATGACAGGTCTTTCCATCGTCACGAGCGGCGCGTGGGACCCGCGCGTAACGGGCGAGGCGCTGGAGGGATTTGACGTTACGGCCTACGCGTGGCGCACCTCGCTGCCCTGGAGCGAGGAACTGAGCGTCGCCATTCTGGCGCTGTGCCTTGCGTTCTTTGCGTTCACGACCATCATCGGCTGGGACTATTACAGCGAACGGTGTATGGAATACCTGATCGGCGGGCATAAAAAAGCGCCGCTGATGGCGTTCAAAATTCTGTACATCCTCGCCGTGGCCGTCGGGCCCTACCTCACCGTTTCGATGGTGTGGACCAGCGCGAGCATTTTCAACGCGCTGATGGCGCTGCCGAACTTAGTGGCGCTGCTGCTGCTCGGAAAATCCATCGGCAAAGAGACGCGCGGCTATTTCAAGAAGCTTGACAAACGCAAAAAGCGCAAATCAAAAAATGCGAAAGCGGCGTAAACCCAAAAAGAAAAACGGTACGCAAGGTCACCCTTGCGTACCGTTTTTTGTTGGTTTTTGTTGCGTTTTAATCGTCGAAGACGATGTCTTTCTTGAGCTCGGCGAGGCGTACTTCATACGCCTTTTGAATGGCGTCCTCAAACGCGAGTTTCGGCTCGTCGACGCCGAGCAGACCGAGCAGGTATTTCACGAACGCCGGATTCTGCACGAGGAAGGGGCCGAGCAGATAGGTGCCGAAAACGTTGTTTTTGCGCACGCCCTCGAAGCCCGCGCCGGGTGCGGAGCCCAGGCCCTTGACGACCTTGAAGAGCGCTTCGCCCTCGGAAATGCCGACGGCGTGCGAGAAGCGGCTGGTATAGCCGACGATTTCCATCTCGCCGAAGGTACCGAGGAAGAGCGAATTGAAGCGTTTGAGAAGGCCGTCGTCGGTCAGTTCCTGTTCGGCGGTGAAGTCAAACAGACCCAGTCCTTCGCTTTCGCTCCCGTCGGGGTGACGGATAGCGCGGCCGAAGATCTCGAAACTGTTGCCGGTCAGCAGAAAGACCGTGCCCCTGTCGGCAAGCTCGCGAATCCGTTCCATATGCGGGCGCAGACGGGCGAGGATGCGCTCTTGATTGCTTTCGGTGCAGGAGCCGAGGGTGATCATATCGACGTCCTCGGTCAAAAACCGCGGCGTTTCGCTCAAAGGGGTGTCGAACACCTCGGCCTGCGGCACACAGAGCCGGAAGTAGCGCATATTGGCCTTGTCGCCGTACAGACAGCAAACGTCGGGGTACAAAACTTCGATCTTCATTGTGCCGCCTCCCTCTGCTGCGCGGCGGGAAAGACCGCGAGGATTTTCTTTTCGACCTCGATGGCGAGGTCCAGCGTGGACGTGTCGTGCAGAAGATAGAGTTTGTCGACGTCCTTATCCATCACGTCGACGGCCTTGAACTCGTCCGGCTCGACCACAAGTTTTTCCGCCGGGATGCCGGCGACGAGCATACGCAGTTGATAGTCGTAGCAGCGCGGCCCGGCAAGAATGATCTGCCGGATATCGGGCTGATCGAGAAACTCGAAATCGACGTCCCAGATCCAGCCGATGAACTCGTGACTATCTTTGCGCTCATACATATCGTCGACCATGATAAAGACGGAGCGCTCGCCGCTTTCGTGCCCGACGAAATCCATCGTGCGCGAGCAGGAGACGGAGTTCTGCCCCTTCGCCATGGTGCGGATGAGAACGGTTTTGCCCGCCTTGGTCTCTTTATAACGCGTCTCGGTCACACCCATACCGCCGAGCGCTTTGGCGAGCGTTTCCCGCGAAAGGCCGAAATCGGTCAGCAGGGCGATGGCCGCCAGTTCGTTATAGACGTTATACAGGGCGCGGTTGACGATGGGGTATACGCTTTCGGCCCCGTCGTGCAAAACGGTGATCTGACCGGCGTCATAATCGAGGTTTGTCAGCCGGTAATCGCCGTCAAAGGAGCGGAAGCCGCACTTGGGGCAATAGGCCTTGCCGATGTGGTGATAGCGCAGGTACTCGTACTCCAGTTTGGTATCGCACTCCGGGCAGACGGAAAAATCGTTGATGAGGTTGACGCAGGCGGTCACGTCGGTCGGCAATTTGTCGATGGCGAAAAACACCCGCTCGTTGCCGGGGCACAGACGCGAGGACTGAAGACAGTCGGCGTTGAGCACAAGCCTGGTCTCTTTTGGGATATAGGTGTTGAGAATGTTGAAAATAAACTCGGGGTGGGCGTTGCGCTTGATGGAATCGCGGAACAGATTGGTAACGACCAGATAATCGGGATGGATATAGGGCAAAATCTTCCGCGAGAATTTCTCGTCCACTTCCAGCGCAAGCGCGTCCACCTTCGGCTTGCCGAAGATGCCGACGCTGTGCGTCAGCGCGGTCGCAACGCCGGTGTTGATGTTGGAACCGTAGCGGTTGGATACGACCTTGTACCCCGCCGCCGTCAGCAGATCGGCCACCATATTGGTGGTGGTGGTCTTGCCGTTGGTCCCCGTTACGCAAAAGACGTGCGGGCATTTGCGCGTTTGTGCGAAATAGTCCGGACAAAGCGTCAGCGCCACCTGTCCGGGGAACATGGTGGCGTTGTGCTTTAACAGGCGCAGCAGCGCATATGCCGCTTTCGAGGCCCAAAGGGCCAAAAAGTAGCGAAGCCGTGCCATTATAATTCAGACGTGCAATGCGGGCAGCGGGTGGCGTCCACGTCGATCTCGGATTTGCAGTAGGGGCAAACCTTGGTGGTGGGAGCCTCTTCCACTTCGTCTTTTTTGCTCGCATGCTCGCGGGCCTTGTTGATGGCTTTGACCATCAGGAAAACGACCAGCGCGATGACGAGGAAGTTGATGACGGCGGTGATGAAGGCGCCGTAGGCGAAAACGGAAAAGCCTTCAGCAGCAGCCTCTTCGGCGGTGGCGAAGGTCTGACCGTTCGCGTTCAGAACGATGAACTGATCGGCAAAACTGATGCCGCCGGTAAGCAGGCCGATGAACGGCATGATCAGGTCGTTGATGAACGAATTGATGATGGCCTGGAATGCGCCGCCGATGATAACGCCGACCGCGAGGTCAATAACGTTGCCGCGCATAATGAACTCTTTAAACTCTTTGATGAAACCTTTTTTCTCTTCCTTAGCCATAAAAAATCTCCTTTTCTGTTGGGATAGAAAAAGTATAGCACAAGAAAAACCGAAAAAAAAGGGCTTTTGTTAATTTTTTGCAAAAAACTTGCGCCGCCGCCTCTTATGGGCTATAATAAAGGAAACAAAGCACAGGGCCGTTCGCGGCCCGTTCGGAGGTGCCCGCATTGATTCTGACAACCGACATCGGCAATACCAATATCACCCTCGGCGTCTTTGACGGCGAGGCGCTGACGGTCACGTTCCGGCTTGCCACGCAGCGGCACCGCACCGCCGACCAGTACGCGCTGGAACTGAAGGCGCTGTTTGTACTGCACGGCCTGCCGGACCGTCTGGACGGCGCCGTGGTCAGCTCGGTCGTGCCGGAATTGACAAAAGCCCTGTGCGAGGCCATTCGCACCGTTACGGGCGCAGACCCGCTGGTGATCGGCGCGGGCGTCAAAAACGGGCTGAAGATCGTGACCGACAACCCAAAGGAACTGGGCGCGGACCTGGTCGCGGGCGCCGTGGGAGCCATCACGAAGTACCCGCTCCCCTGCCTGATCATGGATCTGGGCACGGCGACGAAAATCTCGCTCGTGGACGAGGGCGGCGTTTTTCGCGGCTGCACCATCGCGCCCGGCATCGGCATTTCGCTGGATGCGCTCGCGGGCCGCACCTCGCAACTGCCGACCGTCGCGCTGTCAGCGCCGACCCACGTCATCGGCACCAACACCCCCGACGCCATCCGCGCGGGCACGGTGCTAGGTTCCGCCGCCATGATGGACGGTATGATCGACCGCTTTGAGCGTGAACTCGGCCGCAAGGTCGCCAGCGTGATCGCCACGGGCGGTCTGTCACGCGACGTTGCCGCCTGCTGTGAGCGGGAGGTCGTGCTGGACCCCGATCTTGTACTGGAGGGC
>CADBON010000213.1 GCA_902796315.1 Oscillospiraceae bacterium
CAAGACCGTTCCGTTATGACCACTTCGGTATCTCTGCGTATATACCCGAAGCGAAAGCGCTTGAAAAGAGTATCTCCGCCTCAATCGCGGAAAATAGTGTAGCATACCGAGGCGCAATTGTCAATTGCTTTTTTTGGGTTTTCTGATTTTTCTGTTGAATCCTCCGCCGCAATCCGATATGATAGAGGGGGAGCAATGAACGGGGGAGCGCGCCCTGCCGTCGCGCTTTTCGCACCGGCTCCCCGTCGGGGTGGCGCTATGGTTTGCGCGCCCGTCTGCTCGCCGCTCCGTGCCCTGCGTCCGTGCGGTGAAAAAAGACAGAAAGCAAACAATTGTTGCACAACGGAACTCCGGGAATAAAAGTACCTAAAAACTTGCCCCGTCCCTTCCCTATATTTGCTTCTTATTACAGTTGATTTTTGCGCGATTTTCGTGTAAAATAACGAATTGTAGGGCCGAATATCCGTTTTTTCGAGAAAGTTTTTGGAGGATTTGTATGAATTATAAGCTCACCAAGAAGCAAGCAAAAGAAATGATCGAGAACAAACTGCTCCACTATTTCGGCGTTACCGCCGAAAACGCCACCTACGAGCAGTATTATAAATCCATCGCCATGATTACACGCGATATGATGGCGCAGGACCGTGCCGAAAAGAGCAAAGCGGCCGACGATCAGGGCAAAAAGCGCGTGTATTATCTGTCGATGGAGTTCCTGATGGGGCGTTCCCTGAAAAACACGCTCTACAACCTCAATCTGACCGACACCTTCGCCAAGGTGCTGGCCGATTACGACATCAAACTCGACAGTCTGTATGACTGCGAGCCCGACGCGGGTCTGGGCAACGGCGGTTTGGGGCGTCTTGCCTCGTGCTATCTGGATGCGCTCGCCACGCAGGGTTACCCCGCGCGCGGGTATTCCATTCTGTATGAATACGGCATCTTCCGTCAAAAATTGATCGACGGCGCCCAGACCGAGCTTGCCGACAACTGGCTGCCCGGCGGCGAAGTGTGGCTGGCTCCGCGTGAGAGCAGTGCTGTCAACGTTGTCTTTGAGGGCCATCTCAAAGAGAGTTGGGAAGGCGGCTTCCACCATGTCGAGATCGAAGACGGCACCGCCATTCAGGCCGTTCCGTACGATATGTTCGTTCCCTCCAAAGACGGCAAGGGCATCGTCAGCGTGCTGCGCCTGTGGTCCGCCCGCGCGCCCGAGTTCGATATGGACTCGTTCAACCAGGGCGACTTTATGCGCTCGATGGAGCGGCAGGCCATGGCGGAGGTCATCAGCAAGGTGCTTTACCCGATGGATAACCATCCCGAGGGCAAATCGCTGCGCCTGCGCCAGCAGTATTTCCTTGTTTCCGCCTCCGTGCAGGATATGATCCGCCACCACCTGCGCATCTACGGCACGGTCGACAACCTGCCCGACAAGATCGCCGTGCATATCAACGATACCCACCCGACTATGGCGATCCCCGAACTAATGCGCATCCTTCTCGATGAGTGCGGTTACGGCTGGGACGACGCCTGGCGGCTGGTCACCAATACCTGCGCCTATACCAACCACACCGTCATGGCCGAAGCGCTCGAGTGCTGGAGCGAAGAACTCGTTCAGCGCATGATGCCCCGCATTTACGAGATCATCAAAGAGATCGACAACCGTCTGCGCGCCTGGGTGTGGGAGCGCACGCACGACGCCGCCTACGTCGAGCGCTGCGCCATCGTCAGCGGCGGCGCCGTCCGTATGGCCAACCTCTGCGTGGCCGCGTGCCACAGCGTTAACGGCGTGTCCGAACTGCACAGCCGCATTCTGGTCGATTCGCTGTTCAAAGATTTTTACCGTCTCACGCCCAACAAGTTCACCAACGTCACCAACGGCATCGCTCACCGCCGCTGGCTCTGCCAGGCGAACCCGCGTCTGACGTCCTTCCTGACCGAACAGCTCGGCAGCAGCAAGTTCGTCTTTGACGCCGCGGCGCTTGCGGATCTGGAACGCTTCGCCGACAAGGAGGACGTTCTGCGCGCCATGGGCGAGATCAAGCGCGCCAACAAGCAGGAGTACGCCGAGCGCGTCTTCCGCGCCACGGGCGAAAAACTTGACGTCGATTCGCTCTTTGACATCCAGGTCAAACGCCTGCACGAGTACAAGCGCCAGCATCTGAACGCGTTCAGCATTCTGGCGAAGTACCTTGAGATCAAAGATAACCCGAACGGCGATTTTCTGCCCCATACCTATATCTTCGGCGCCAAGGCTGCGCCCGGGTACTATATGGCGAAGCGCATCATCAGTTTTCTGCTGGCCATCGGCAAGATGATCGACGCCGACCCCGACGTCAAGGGCCGCCTGAAACTGTATTATGTCGAGGATTACAACGTCACCAACGCCGAACTGCTCATGCCCGCCGCCGAGATCTCACAGCAGATCTCCCTTGCCGGTAAAGAGGCGAGCGGCACCAGCAATATGAAACTGATGATGAACGGCGCGGTCACCCTCGGCACGCTCGACGGCGCGAACGTCGAGATCTACGACGCCGTGGGTCCCGACAATATGTTCCTGTTCGGCATGCACGCCGACGAGGTCGCCTCGCTCAAGCCGTCCTACAATCCCGAATCCTATTACAGCAACAACCCCGAACTGCGCCGCGTGATCGATTTCGTCCGCAGCGGCGGGGTCGACGGCAAAGACTTTTCCGACATCGCGGGCACCATCGTTCACCACGATCCGTTTATGGTGCTGGGCGATTTCGCCGATTATCGCCTGGCGTGCCGCCGTGTGGAGGAGGCCTACGCCGACCCGCAAGCGTGGAACCGTATGTCGCTGATCAACGTTGCCCGCTCCGGCCGTTTCAGCGCCGATCGCGCCATCAACGAGTACGCCAAGAACATCTGGCACGTGCAAAAACTGAAATAACCGTTCGGTTTTGGCCGCGGAACGTACGCTATCAAGCCGAAATATACAAAAATAATATAGGTTTTTCGTCTTTTTGCCGAAAATGGCCGCAGGGTCGCCCGACAGGGCCCTGCGGCCAAAATATTGCTTGACTTTTTGGGGGAATTGTTGTAATCTTAAAGTACCAATATGGTGTGTTGAAATGTTCAATATACGCATTGAAAGGGGTACAGATTCATGAAAAACTCTGATATGAAGGTAATTGCTATTATTCTGGCAATAGCACTTTTCTTCACGATCGTTACCAGCAGCGTTGTTTCGATCGCTTCCGTTGCGGTTCTGCTGAAGGGCAACAC
Source organism: Oscillospiraceae bacterium (assembly GCA_902796315.1). GTDB lineage: Bacteria > Bacillota > Clostridia > Oscillospirales > Acutalibacteraceae > DTU089. The sequence goes on from CADBON010000213.1 coordinate 3,244, forward strand.
CGCGCCTGCGGCGGCCGATGCGGACAACAGCGGCAACACCGACAACAGCTCTACGCCTTCCAACAGTAGTAGCTCCACGCCTTCCAGCAGCAGCTCTACTCCCTCCAGCAGCAGCTCTACTTCCTCCAGCAGCAGCTCTACTCCCTCCAGCAGCAGCTCTACTCCCTCCAGCAGTAGCTCTACCCCCGCTCAGCAGGGTGGCAGCGATACTCCCGCTCAGCAGGGCGGCAACGAGACTCCCGCTCAGCAGGGCGGCAACGACGCTCCCGCTCAGCAGGGTGCGACGGCTGAAGAAGTGTTCAACTTCTACAAAAAGGCCTGCGATGAGATCAAAAACAACGGCGTCGCCGGTCATACCCGTAAAGAGTGGCAGGAAGTCAAGGCCTTCAACCTCGGCAGCTTCGGCAGCGTGCTTCAGCCCCTGATCGAGAGCTTCATGACCAAAGAGGCTGATGCGGAAGCCAAAGTCAGCCCCAAGGGCAGTGACGAAGCCAAAGACCGTATGTGCCCCTGCACCGCTTCCTTCAGCAAGGTTGCAAGCGCCACCCGCGAAGAGCTTCCGAACGGCAACTACAAAGTTGTCATCGTGATGCAGGATGAAGATACCCCGCAGAAGGGCAGCGACGGCGTCGCGGGCGTTTCCACCGGCATCCTCTATTACTCCGACGTTCAGGATACCATCCAGAACGACGACACCGTTAAGAAAGTCGTTAAGAGCCTTGACAGCGGCGGCATTGTTTACAGAGCCTACACCATCGAGGCCGAAATGACCAAAGACGGCAAGTTTGTTTCCATCAACCACACGACCAGCGGCGAAATCACCGCGAGCGTTAGCCTCGTGCTTGGTAAAGTCTCCGGTTCCGGTACGCTGGAATTCCACTCTGTGTGGACCGACTTCAAATATTAATCGAATTTCGGTTTCAAACCGCCTTGTTTGGGGCGTGCAGGTTAGGGATTTCATAGATTTTGAAATGATCTTTTCCGCCGGTACTGCTTCAAACCGCGGGCTAAGGCGTCAGCCTTGG
>CADBON010000214.1 GCA_902796315.1 Oscillospiraceae bacterium
ATCATCGTGAACAGCGTGCCGATCATGCCGACGTTGGCGACGGCACGGGCCAGGGTGAGCGCTTTGGCGCGGTCGTTCTGATCCTCGGTCATCAGCGAGGTGACGCCCCACAGCGGAATGTCGCCGATGGTGTAGGTCATGCCCCACAGCACGTAGGCGATGGCGGCCCAGGCGATGATGATCACGGCCTTGGAGCCGGCGGCCTTGTCAAAGCCGCGCTGGTCCTGGAAGTCCTGCACAAGGGTCTCGGCCAGACTCTTGTCCTCGACGAGTTTATACGTGTCGCCGGTCACTTCGTACACGACCACGGGCGTGGCGACCATGTTGCCGGCTTCATCTTTGATCGGTTCGCCGTTTGCGTCCTTGAGGTAACCCCAGGCGCCGGTGGTGGAAGCCACGGCGTATGTGGTCTTGGTGCCGTCGTCGGCTTCATAGTCCCACGTCTCGTACGCGGTGTATTGGGCGATGTCCACGAACGCAGTCGCATCTTTGGAAAGAGCCACGGCGTGATACTCGTTGGGCTCGGCGTACATGCCGTTCAGGAAGGGCAGAATGGTGCTGACCATGATGACGACAGGCACAAACAGCAGATAGGGCTTGCACTTGCCCCATTTCGTCTTGGTCTTGTCGACGATGGTGCCCATCATCGGGTCGTTGATCGCGTCCCAAACTCGCGCCAGGGCGAAGATCAGCGAGCAGGCGATCGCGGGCAGGAAGATGACGCTCTGAAAATAGAACGCCAGACCGGTCGCGATGATATTATAAATAATATTCTGACCGGCAAGACCCGTGAGGTAGCCCGCAAGTTCTTTCTTGGTGTAGGTCTTGACGATATCCCCGCTGGAATTCCGCTTCAGACCGTCCGCCAAATCGCTTTTGGATTTGCTCATAGTCGTACCCCTTTTCAATTTTACTTGACCAAAACAGTATAGCATATCGGCAGGGTAAATTCAATACTAATTTATTTTTTCAAACACTTGTGCTCGGGGTACATAGTTCTTGACAAACGGCGGTGTTTTTTGTTATAGTAGAATTGTCAAAAAGATATAGAAAGGGGTTTTCCACCATGGGCCTTATCAAAGCATTGACCGGCGCCGCCGGCGGCACTCTTGCCGACCAGTGGAAAGAATTTTTCTACTGCGAAGCGCTTCCGAAAGAGGTGCTCGTCACCAAGGGCGAAAAGCGCATCGGCAACCGCTCCTCCAACACCAAGGGCAACGATAACATCATTTCCAACGGTTCCGGCATCGCCGTCGCCGACGGGCAGTGCATGATTATCGTCGAGCAGGGCAAGATCGTCGAAGTCTGCGCCGAACCCGGCGAGTTCACCTACGATTCCTCCACCGAGCCCAGCGTTTTCGCGGGCAAGTTCGGCCAGGGCCTGCTTGATTCGTTCAAGACCTTCGGCCGCCGCTTTACCTACGGCGGCGACACCGCCAAGGACCAGCGCGTGTATTACTTCAACACCAAGGAACTGCCCGACAACAAGTTCGGCACGCCCTCGCCGGTCCCGTTCCGCGTGGTCGACAAAAACATCAACCTCGACATCGACGTTTCCGTCCGCTGCAGCGGCGTGTACAGCTATCGCATCAAAGATCCGCTGCTGTTCTACACCAACGTCTGCGGCAACGTTGATAACGAATATCGCCGTTCCGAGATCGACAACCAACTCAAGTCCGAGTTCATCAGCGCGCTTCAGCCCGCGTTCTCGCACCTGAGCGATATGCAGATCCGTCCCAACCAGTTGGTCGGCCACACCACCGAGATCAGCGAAGCCATGAACGCCGAGCTGTCCGAAAAGTGGCTCAAACTGCGCGGTCTTGAGGTCGTCAGCGTTTCGCTTGCGTCCGTCACCCTCCCGCCGGAGGATATGAAGATGATCCAGGATCTGCAGCGTTCCGCTCCGCTTCGCGACCCGAGCATGGCGGGCGCCGTCGTGGCCGGTGCACAGGCACAGGCCATGCAGGATGCCGCCAAGAACGAGGGCGGCGCCATGAACGCCTTCCTCGGCATGGGCATGGCGATGAACGCCGGCGCCAACGCGCAGGGTCTGTTCGCCATGGGTCAGCAGCAAGCACAGCAGGCGCAGCAGGCACAGCAGGCGGCTCCCGCCGCGGCTGGCTGGACCTGCAAGTGCGGTCACACCGGCAACACCGGCAAATTCTGCGCCGAGTGCGGCTCGCCCCAGCCCGCGGAAGACGGCTGGACCTGCCCGAAATGCGGCGTTGTGAACAAGGGCAAGTTCTGCACCGCCTGCGGTGAGAAGAAACCCGCCGGCGCCCCGCTTTATAAGTGCGACAAGTGCGGCTGGGAGCCCGAAGATCCGCACAACCCGCCGAAATTCTGCCCCGAGTGCGGCGACCCGTTCGACGACAAGGACGCCCAGTAATCACTGTAAAACCCAATCAAAAGCGGCCTCTTCGCAAAGAAGAGACCGCTTTTTGTTGCGCGTCAAAAAGAAAACGGCCCCTTCGACAGAAGAGACCGTTTTTGTTACCCTTTTAAGAGGGGCTCAGAACCACTGTTTCTGATTGGCGACGTAGATGTTGTAGAAATCCTGGTCGTTCTTGGTCAGGTAGATGATACCCTCGATCAGACCGATGGTGCCCATGACGATCGGGCCCAGACCGAACAGCAGAGAACCGACGAGGGACACGACAAGCATAATGACGGCCGCCTTGGTGTAGCCGAGATAGAACTTGTGGATGCCCAGCGAGCCGAGGAAGATGCCGAGAAGACCGGCAACGAGTTTGTTCTTGTCGGAAGCGGGCGCTACGGGCTGTGCCTGATAAGCGGGCTGCTGATAGGCGGGCTGCTGATAACCCTGCTGCGGCTGCTGATAGGTCTGCTGCGGAGCGGGCTGGGGAGCGGGCGCCTGATAGGCGGGTTGCTCATAGGTCTGCGGCTGCGGAGCGGCCTGCTGCGGTTCCTGCGGAGTGAATTGATTGTCATCCATAGTAGTGTACCCCTTTTCAAGTATTTGGGAATATCCCTAGAATAATAATAACACACGGTACTTTCAGTGTCAAGAAAAAAACAACGCCCGTCGGGCGTTGTCGTTATTTGAAAAAATGGAGTTTTCCCTGCAGGGCGTCGCCGAGCAGCCACAGGCCGAAGGCGATGAACGGCATAAACAGAAGGTAGAAGAACGGCGGGGCCGGGTGGGTGATGCCGTAGCACATAATGAGCACGCCGATGATCAGCGCCACAACGCCGATGGCGGCGTCGATGATCAAATGCTTGTAGTCGAGGCGTTCCTTTTCGCGCTGTTTTTCTGCCTCGCCGATGAGTTCGATCTGCTTTTTCTGGAACTGTTCGTGCGCGTCCTCTTTGAGCGAAAGGTAGTAGTTGCGGATCTCCTCACTCTCGGCGAATTCGACAGCGTGGTCAAAATCACGGTCCTGGGCGAAGTTCGTCGGCAGGTCGCGCAGCTCGGGCATGGTCTTGACGCGCCAGCCGATCATCACGCGGCCGATATAGGCCTTGGAGCAGTCGGGGTTCAGTTCCAGCACGCGGCTCAACAGGCCGTCGGCGTCGCGGAATTTGCCGTCGCTGAGCAGGATGAACGCCCGCCGCAGCAGACTTTCTTCGGTGGGGATGCCCTCCGCCGCGGAAGGGGCGGTATTCGTGACGCGGATCAGCGAGCCGCAGTAATCGCATTTGTATTCATAGCGCGAGCCGTTTCCGTGCAATACGGCGCCGCAGTTCGGGCACACCAGGGCGACGGTGTTCACGTGCGCTCCCCCTTTCTCGGCAGTTCGTTAACGGAATTGTATCATACGCGCGGGCGTTTGACAAGAGCGAAATGCCGTTTTTTCGCGCGGTTTCTCCGCACGGGCGTAAAAAAACGCCGAGCGCGTGGCTCGGCGTGGTTCCATGGGGTTATTGCGCGGCTGTTTCCGGCGCGGCGGCTGCGGGGTCTGCCCAAACGGCGTTCAGCCCGACGGTATCAAAACCGGAGACGGCGCTGCGGTTGGCGGCGATCACGGTGTAGCGGTAACTTGTGCCGCTTTCAACGGTGTCGTCCGTGAAGGACAGCGCCGTGGTCTTGCCCAGTTTCTGCCACTTGGTTTCACCGGCTTCTTTGCGGTAAACGGTGTAAGAACGGGCGTTCTTAACGGCAGACCAGGTCACTTTGACGGAACCGTCCGCAAGGGTGGCGGCGTTTTTCAGTTCGGGCGCGTCCAGGTAATGGACGGGCGTCGCCGCATAGGCGCTCTTTTCCTGCCCGCGGTTGGCGCGCAGCATATAGAGATAAAAGACGTCGCTGTCGAGTGTGGTATCCACGTACGTGAGCGTACGCGCGCCGAAGGTTTTGACTTTGGTCCACTCGGCGTCGCCGGGGATCTTGCGGTACAGCGTGTAGCCGGTCGCGCCCGCCGTAGCTTCCCACGTGATCTTCACGCCGCCGTCAACGTTTTTGACGGTCAGTTCCGGCGCGTTGCGCGGGTCTTTCCAATCAACGGGGTACAGTTTGGCGGTATAGTCGGCGTCCGGGATCACGATGTGCTCCAGGCCCTGGCCGAAAGCGGGACTTCCGGCGACCTCGCCCCACGAGAGCGTCATCAGACTGACCGTGCCGCTGCTGAGCGAGGCGGTGTTGTAGTTGGCGTTGAGAACGGTCAGGCCGCTCTTGTCGTACGACAGCACGATATACGAGTGCGTCAGCGCGCGTACGTAGGTGCCGCAGGTCACGTTCAGCGCCTTGCAGGCCTCGTAGGTCATGGTCGAATAGTCGGTGTACTCGGTCGAGTGCCAGCGCATATCGTCCCAGCCGGGGTAATCGCCGAACAGGTACGCGTACACGCCGCTGGCGTAGATAAAGCAGCTTTCGCCGCTCATCGAGCGCCCGTTGCGCTTGACGGGAACGTAGCGGGTGTACCCCGCGGGAACGGCCGCTTTGCCGAGGGCGGTGTTGACCGCTTCGGTGCAGGCGCTGTCGCTGAAAACAAGTTCAGCGGTGCCGTCAAAAATGTCATTCAGTTTGCGGGCAAGGGCGGGGGACGCGGTGTAATCGGCGCCGTCGGCCTTGTCAAGGGTGAAATCCGCGGCGCGCGCACCCGTGGAAAGAGCGGTCGCACAGACGGAAACGATCAGCAATAACAGCATCAGGGAACCGGTTTTTTTGAAAAATCGCATAAACTTCCTCCTTGAAGTGCGCACATTATAACCTCATTGTAACCATTTTGTCAACATTTGATACTAAAAATCGGCAAAGGTTACAATCGTGTAACAAAATGACAGCGGATTTTGGTCCTTTTTCTGACGTTTTGAACAATTTTGGCCCTTTTGGTTCGGTTTTCGAAAAAACAGAATTGTAACAACTTCCCCTTTTGGGCGCCCTTGGGCGTAATTTTCCCGGAGTCCCGTACTGTTTTCGCCGTTTTTTCGCGGATTTTTGGGCATTTGACGAAAAAAAGAGCGGAACGTCCTCTATACTTATAATTATATAGGCGTATTCCCGAACGCCCGACGCACAAAAAATCCGATGAACGGTTTCGTCCATCGGATTCTCGTTTTTGATTCGGTCGTTTTTGCGTGCGGCGGTTACGGTTTTTCCGTGACCGCGATCCAGATCTCGCCGGCGTAGTTCGGGTCGTCCGTTTTGTCGGAGGGGTAAACCTCAAACTCTACGCCCCCGGCGTACCCGTAACGGTCGCTGGCCGGGAAAAACTCGCTGACGATCTTGCGGTAGGTCTCGATAAAGACGTCCGGCATCTTCCCCTTGAAGGGAAAGACCGCGTAGGTGAAGGCGGGCAGTTCGACCACCTCAAGGCCCTCGGGCACGGGTCCGCCGTCATAGGCGGCGCCGATCCCGTACGGGAAGGTGGCCCCGTCCGTTTCCAGCGAGAAGCAGATGCCCAACAGACCGCCCGGCGTCGGGTCTTGCGGCAGACGGCCGATGATTTTTTGCAGCGTGCCGTCGCGGCCGCACTGCTCCCAAAAACCGGTGATGTCGGGCGTTCCGGCCCCGGTTTCCGGCTTGCGGACGCGCTGACGTTTGCAGATGAGTTTGAGCGCGCCCGGTTTTTCGATTCGGTACTCCATGGTGTTTCCTCCTGTCAGGATCAGTTTGACCGACAGTCTGGAAAAGGATTTGACCGTGCCGCCGTTCCGCGCTTCGGTCGGCGTTACGCCGTGAAAGCGGGAAAAGGCGCGGGTGAAGCTCTCGGGCGTTTCGTAGCCGTATTTGAGCGCGATGTCGATCACTTTTTCGTCGCTGTGCAGCAGGTCGTCCGCCGCCAGCGACAGTCGCCGCATACGGATATAATCGCCCGGCGTGAACCCGCACAGGATGCTGAACACCCGCTGAAAATGAAACGGCGACGAACAGGCCTGTTTTGCAGCGGCCTCAAGATCCACGTCCCCGGTGATATGCGCCTCGATATAATCGACGGCGCGCTGTATGCCCGTGATCCAGTCCAAATCCATTCCTCCCGTCGTGCTTCTATTGTAACAGGAGCGGTCGCCCGCGTCTTGACTTTTTCTGCCGTGCGGTGTCAGGTTTCGCCGCGGGGTTACTGCCGTCCGAATTCCGACAGGGCGGGAACGGCGACGGAAAAGTCGAGCGGCGCGTCGTCGCGCAGGGTGTAATCGCCGTTTGCGGGGTCGACGAACAGACGGTCCAGTTTGCCGATTTTCATCACGGCGTTGTTTTCGACGGTGCTGTATTGCGCGGCGGCGTCGGAAATCTCACCGATCTTGCCCGATCGGTTGACAAACAGGTTGTGCGTCACGGTGCTGCACGCGGGGTTCGCCACAAAGCCGGGGTCGTCCGTGTTGTCAAAATCACAGCTGAAGCGCGTCATGGCGGGGTAGGCGCTGCGCCAGACCTCGCTCTTCCAGGGTGATTCCTGCAGATGCGTCCACATATCGCCCTCCGGCGCGGCGTGGTTGAACCAACCGCCGAACACGCCGTCGATGGCGCGCTGGTCATAGGTCATGGAGCGTGAGGAGTTGACGACGACGTTGTCGTGCACGTCCAGATCGCGGCCGCCGCCGAGCTCGATGCCGATGCCCGGCACGTTGATCAGCACGTTGCCGCTGACCTCGATACCCGACAGCGCATCGTCCAGGTAGATGCCCACGGGCGTGTGTTCGCCGGAGCCGAGGTTGTAGATTAGGTTGTTGCGGATGGCGGTGCCGTACCAGTCCCAGCGACGGCCGGCGTAGATCGCCCCGCCGTCGTCCGTCAGCAGGCACACGTCGTGGATGAGGTTGTACTCGATCAGATGGTCGTTGCCCGTCCAGGTGATCGCCTCGTGCGTGGAGTTGTACATCTCGTTATGGTCGCAGCGGTTGCCCACGCCGTTCAGCGTAAAGGCGGGCTGATAGGTCTCATAGATCTCGCTCCAGTCGTGCACCAGGTTGTTGAAAGCGCGGTTGTTGCCGGGCGTCAGCGTGTCGCGGTCGCCGCCGTCCAAGATGACGCCGCCCCTGCCCGTACGGGCGATCTCGTTATCCGTGACCGTGTTTTCGGCGCCGGTCACCAATACCGCGTTGCCCGCCACG
>CADBON010000215.1 GCA_902796315.1 Oscillospiraceae bacterium
CAGCGCGTGCGACGGCACCATCGGCCCCGAACAGCAGGCGTGGCTCGACGGCCAACTGGCCCGGGCCGCGGCGGACGGCAAGCCCGTCTTCGTCATCAATCACCAGGCGCTGCAGCAGACGCACGGCTTGCCCGAGACCTTCGGCAGCAAAAATCCGCCGCCCGATGACGGCGGCATCCACGAGGGGAACGCCGAGGTGCGGGCCATTCTGGGCAAGTACAAAAACGTGCTGCTCATCAGCGGCCATTCGCATATGGGGCTGTGCGGCAAGTTCACGGGGCACGCCACGTTCGAGAAAGTGGATTCCTTCCACTCGATCAATCTGCCCTGCTTTATGTTCTGGAATCACGACGGTCTTGTCAGTTGCGGCTACGGCTACGTGATGGAGGTTTACGACGATAAGGTGCTGCTGCGCGCGCGCAATTTCATCCGCCGCGTGTGGTTGCCGACCTATGATTTTGAATTCCCGATCACTTAAGTATCGGAAGCGGTCGCGGTTTATCTGCCGAAGGAGGAACTTTTGTGAAAACGGTTTCGGATTTTGACGGCCCCGTCACCCTGCACGGCCTGCTGACGACAGCGGACGGCTATTTGCGCCTGCCCGCCGACGTCGCCGCAAGCGTCAACGACGGTACCGTTCAGTTAAACAACAACACCACCGGCGGACGCCTGCGTTTCGCGACCGATTCGCGCACGCTGCACCTGTCGGTCACCTTCACCGGCCGTGATTTTGCCTATCCCAATATGCCGGTGATGGCGCAGAGCGGGTTCGATCTCTACGCTGACGGCGCCGGCACGGGCACGTATTTGGGCTCGCTGGTGACGGAAAACCGCCTCGGCGAGGATTGCCGCGCCGACTGTGATTTTTCTCTGCCCGAGGGGATGCGCGACTATACGCTCTATTTTCCGATGTACGGCGGGGTGCGCGAGGTCACGCTCGGCTTTGACGACGGCGCAACGGTTGTCGCCCACCGCCCGTACCGCGTCCGCAAACCCGTTGTCTATTACGGCTCCTCGATCACGCACGGCGCCAGCGCGGGACGGCCGGGCAGCTGCTACCCGGCGATTCTGTCGCGGTGGCTGGATACCGAATTTCTGAACCTCGGCTTTTCCGGCAGCGCGAAAGGCGAGCCGACCATGGCGCGCTATATCGCGGGGCTGGACCCGTCCGTGTTCGTGATGGATTACGACCACAACGCCCCGTCTGCCGAGCATTTGGCCGACACGCACGAGCCGTTCTTCCGCACGGTGCGCGCCGCGCATCCCGATCTGCCGGTCGTCTTCGTTTCACGCCCCGTGTTTTTCGAACCGCTTCGGGATGAGGAAAAACGGGACAACGACCGCCGCCGGGAAATCATTCGCAAGACCTATGAGAATGCCGTGGCCACGGGCGACAAAAACGTCGCGTTCGTGGACGGCGGGACCTTTGCCGACGGCCTGCCCGCCGTTCTGCGCGCCGGTTGTACGCAGGACGGTGTGCACCCGAGTGACGCGGGCTTTGCGCTGATGGCGCAAAAAATCGGCGCGGCCGTTCGCGCCTTTACGGAGGGGTCGGAACAATGAGCAAACTCAAAATAGGCGTTTTCGGCGCCCGCCGCGGCGCGAGTTACGCGGCGCTGTTTCAGGCGCATGAACGCTGTGAGGTCATTGCCGTCTGCGACCGTGAGATCGACACGCTCGAGGACGCGGCTTTCGGCCCCGGCGTCCGTCGCTTCAAAGAATTTGACGCGTTTTTGTCGTGGGGCAAAGAGAACGGCATGACCGCCGTCTTTCTCGCCAACTTTTTCCACCAACACGCGCCGTACGCCATCCGCGCAATGGAGGCGGGTCTGGACGTCGTCAGCGAATGCACGGCGGCGGCCACCCTGCGCGAGTGCGTCGAACTGGTCGAGTGCGTCGAGCGGACGGGCCGGCGTTATATGCTGGCCGAAAACTACCCCTATATGACCGCCAACCTCAAAATGAACGAGTTGGTCAAAAGCGGCAAATGCGGCACCCTGCTCTATGCCGAG
>CADBON010000216.1 GCA_902796315.1 Oscillospiraceae bacterium
CGAAACTTTCGGACGGCTTTTGCGCGGGCGCCGACGGGCGCGGCGGTCAGGCGTTGTTTGCTTTCAGTTCTTCGCAAAGCGCGGCCGCGTCCCCGTGAACGCCGTCAAACCGATAGGCGTACGTGCCGTTGTCAAAAATGCCGTGTTTCTTTTCCAGCATCTGCGCGACCGGCGCGGGCAGGTTGCCGTGCATTCTGGCCTTAAAGCGCTCTTTGATGGTGTCAAGATCGGCGTAAACAAGGATCTTGACCGCGCCTTCCGGCAGAAGCGCGACCTGCTCCGGCTCGGTGATGACGTAGAGGATGTTCTCGCCGTTGACGGCGTTTTCGAGTTTTTTGCGAAACAGCGTCACGGCCTCACTTTCCGATTTCGCCATCCGGAGATAATCCTTTCCCGAGATGATCTCGGCCCCGATCGCTTCCTTGACCGTTTCGGCAAGCGTGGATTTTCCGCTGCAGTTTTCACCGATGATTCCGTAAACCATAATGACCTCCGCAATTTTATTTTTGTTCACGGACCATTATACCCGCAAACGGCAGCCTTTTCAACCGTTTCCGAAAAAACAGAGCCCGCTGCGGTTCGGAAAAACGGCGCGGCCGCATTCCCGCTTTCGTGCTTGCAACGGAAAACGGGGTATGATATAGTTTTAATAGTGAAATCCCGCCTTTCTCGCGGACAGGATCGGACGGAAAAACGGCGTTCCTGCTCCGGCGCAAGGTGCACGAGACGATGGGTGTGGATTACGAAGCGATCACGGAGGAAAGCGTATGAAAATAGCGATCATCGGCGCGGGATTGGGTGGCCTGACGTTCGGCGCGTGCGCCGCGCGGGACGGTCACGAAGTAGTGCTGATCGACAAAAACGAAGAACCCGGCGGCGTGATGGCGCTGGCGCGGCAGGACGGCTTCTCGTTCGAGCAGGGGCCGCTGATCCTGACCGACCTGCTGCCGGAGGAATCCGTGGGCGGCTTTTTGAAGACCCTCGGCATCCGGCTGGAAACCGTGCGGGACGACCGCGGCGTGTGCACCCCGGATTTCGATCTGCTCGCACCGGCGGAATACGCCGGGCCGGATTGGCGGAAAAAGCGGCTGAAAGAACTCTTTCCGCAGGACGAAAAGGGCATTGACGAATACTACCGCTTTTACGAGGCCCTGATGAAACTCCGTTATCTCGGCGGGCAAAAGGACTCGCTCCTCAAAAAACTGAAAATGCTCGCCGCCTTTTCGGGGATCAAAAAGTATGAAAAACTGAACTGCAAAGAGTTTACGGAAAACCTGTTTTCCGACCCGCGCCTGCGCCTTGTGTTCAACGGCATTTTGGCGGATTTCTGCGCCGACCCGGAAGAGGTCGGGTGCTTTACGCTGCCGTTCGTGAATACCGAGACCGCCTTCGACAAGCGCATCCCCGTCGAGCGCGGTAAAAACCTGTATTACCCGAGTTACCGCTATATCGTGGGCGGCTGTCAAAAACTGCCCGAGGCGCTGTGCGGCTATATCCTGGAACACGGCGGCACGTTTTTGAACAAGACGGTCGTCCAAAAGGTGCTGATCGAAAACGGCCGCGCCGTCGGCGTGCGGCTCGCGGACGGCCGCGATATCGCCGCGAACGCGGTGGTGGGCTGCGGCAGCGCGCGCGATTTCTTTACCGACGCCGTGGGATTGGAGCACCTGGACGACGCGTACCGCAAGATCTTGAACGACTTCCGCCCGATGGAGGCGGTGTTCATGGTGCACCTGGGCGTGGATTACGACCCGTCGGCGTATCAGAAACAAAGTTTGTGCTATTATTACGGCAGTTACGATCTGCACGGCGCGGTCGAAAAACTGCGCGGCGGCGTCTATCACAACGGGAGCGACGGGTATCTGATCTATTTCCCCGACCGCCACGCGCCGGATTTCGCGCCGCAGGGCTGTCACTGCGTCACGATCTACACGGTCTGCCCGGATCGCCTGCGCGACGGGGATTGGGCAAGCCGAAAGGAAGCGTTCGCGGACGATCTGATCCGTCTTGCCGAAAGCCGTCTGCCGGGACTTTCATCCCATATCGTGACGAAAAAGATCGTCACGGCGGAGGATTACCGCGCTTTTACGCATATGAAAAAATCCTCGTTCGGCGGCGCGGTGCCGATCCGCGATCAGCAGAACCCGCCGCATATCACGCCCGTAAAAAACCTGATCTTCGTCGGGCAGCAGAGTGAGAACGGCGGCGGTGTGCCCATCGTTTTCAACGGCGCGGTGCAGGCCTACGAAAAGTGGCGTAAAACCGCCGGTTGAACGCCGCGGCCGCAACGCGAGGCAAATGAAACGGTCTGTTTGGAGGACGCTATGACGCAATACGGATGGACGGAACGCTATCTGACGCGGGACGGCAAGCCCTGGCTGCCGGTGATGGGGGAGTTCCACTTCTCGCGCTACCCGCGCCGTTACTGGCGTGAGGAACTTGAAAAAATGAAGGCGGGCGGCGTGGAGATCGTCTCTACCTACGTGTTTTGGAATCACCACGAGGAAAACCCCGGCGCGATCCGCTGGGACGGCGACCGCGATATCCGCACCTTTTTGCAATACTGCCGGGAGGTCGGGCTGCTCGCCTTTCTGCGCCCGGGCCCGTGGTGCCACGGCGAGGCGCGCCACGGCGGGTTCCCGGACTGGTTGCTCGAAACGGGTTACCGCCTGCGTTCAAACGACCCCGGGTATCTGGCGGCGGTGAAGCGCTTTTGGTCGTCGCTGTATGAGCAGGTGGAGCCGGCGCTTTTGAAAAACGGCGGGCCCGTGATCGGCATTCAGATCGAAAACGAGTATTCTTCCGGCAGCGAGGGGAAGGGTGACAGCCACATCCGCACGCTGACGCGGCTTGCCCGCGAGATCGGGTTCGACGCCCCGTACTGGACCGCCACCGGCTGGAGCAGTTACGTGGGCGACCTGCTGCCCGTCAGCGGCGGCTACGTGGAGGCGCCGTGGGATTCTTCCACAGACGAACTGCCCGCCAGCGACTGCTTCGTTTTTGCGGATAAAGAGCACCTGCTCAACATCGGCACCTACCGTTTTGACCCCGCCCGCTTTCCCTTTTTGACGGCGGAACTGGGCGGCGGTCTGCAGGTCACCTACAACCGCCGGCCGCGTGTCAGCGGGACGGATACCGGCGCGTCCTCGCTTGTCAAACTGGGCAGCGGGGCCAACCTGATGGGGTATTACGTCTATCACGGCGGCACCAACCCGGTGGGCGAACGCTATACGCTGCAAGAGAGCCGCTCGGTGGGGAACGCCTGCGACCTGCCGCCGCTCTCGTACGATTTTCAGGCGCCGCTGCGGGAATACGGAAGCGTGGCGGACAGTTTCCGCGAGATCCGCATGCTCGCGCTCTTCCTGCACGATTTCGGCGAAACGCTCGCGCCCATGGATGCGGTCGTTCCCCCGGACGCGCCGCGCGACCCGGAGGAAACCGAAACCCTGCGCACGGCGGTGCGTACCGACGGCAGGGCCGGCTTCGTCTTTGTCAACAATTATCAGCGCCGCCGCACGATGCGGCGGCACGACGACGTCCGGCTCAGTGCCGGGGACGTGGCGTTTCCGCCGATCACCGTTCTGCCGGGCGAGTATTTCTTTGTGCCGTTCCGTATGAAACTCGGGAACACGGAACTGCTCAGCGCCGCGGCCACGCCCCTTTGCCGGGTGCGCGATACGGTTGTGTTCTATGCGGACCGCGACCCGCAGTACCGCTGGAACGGCCCCGCGGCAAAGGTGCTGACGCTCAGCCGCGAGGACGCGAAAAACGCCGCCAAAGTCCGCTTTGACGACGACTATCTTGTGATTTGCGACCAGCCCGTGATCGGGACGGCGGCGGGCGTGTTTTGCCTTGCCCGACGCGCTGTCGAACTGAAAACCTACCCCGCGCTGCCGGGCGGCGCGAAAGGGCCGGACGGCACGCTCGCCCGGTATGCGCTGCCGATCCCGCCCTCAAAGGTGCGGCTGCAGGTGCGCCCGCGTGCGGTCGAGAGCGACCTGTATCGGGAATATGACTTGCTCCTTGACGGCGAGGTCACGGGGGACGACGTGTTTTTGAAGGTGGATTACGAGGGCGACCGGGCGGAACTGCTGCTGGACGGCCGCACGGTCGCCGACGATTTTTACCGGGGCGAAGCGTGGGAGATCGGCCTGAAACGGTGGGATTTCCCGAAAGTCTTGCTGCTGCGCGTCTTCGCCATGCGGCAGGGCGCGCCGGTCTTCACCGACGAACCGCTCACCTATGAAAACGGCAGGGCGCTGCGGCTGAACGGCGTGACCGCGCAGGAGGAATTCCGCCTCCGCCTTTCGCCCGAAACCCTTTGCGCGCAACGATTATAGTCCGCTTCGCGGACGGGTGGTTCGAATCCACTCACGGACGTTGCTTTCATAAGCAAAGAAGAGATACCGAATGGTATCTCTTCTTTGTTGGATAACGATTGTTGTTTCAACAAATCATTTCCTATATTGAGTTGTGGGAATGGAAGCCTCACATATCGGGCAAATCAGTATCTCGTTGCTAATGATTTCAGACTTTAAATAAGATAACTGTTCCCCGCACTCGGGGCAAATAATATCTATGTATGTGTCTTCTGAAATGTTGTCATCACTGATAACGCGTTGTATGTCTTTTACTTTTTTACGTTCTTTTTGTTCTTCGTTAATCTGTACTTTCTGATAGTAGTCCTGATTGCTTCTGGAACTTTGTTCGGCAACTATATCACTGTTTTCAATCAATTGCCCGAACCCGTATAAAACAAACGAGCTTATCCACGAGAGAAGCGCGCCCACCGCTGCAATCAGAATTCCCACAAGAATCAAATCTTCATCCATTACTATTAGGACAATTCCGATAATTATGCTTGCTATGCTTCCAATCCAACACATAACTTTTGCAAGAGTTTTAATCTTATCACCGATGTTGTAAAACATAAAATAACCTCCGAGCGTTTTAGCCTTATATCATTTGTGCGAGCTTTTCGAACACCATAATTATACTCAACATGTTAAGCATAGTCAAGAGGTTGAGTATGATAATATTTAAACGGTGATAAAAATGATTAGTTATGCGCCGTTTTATGAAACGCTTTTTAAAAAAGGAATAACTGAATACAATCTTATTTTCAAGCAAGGGTTTTCTGCAAACACTTTGCACAGAATGAAAAAAGGTGAAGCGATAAACACAAAAACCCTTGATGCACTTTGCTATGCCCTTGACTGTGAAGTAAGTGATATAATTACATTTGTAAAAGAATAGCACCTGAAACCATGGTTGGAATCAGGTGCTGTTTTTTTGATTTTGATTTAACTGTATTAATTGATGAAATCAGCATCACTCTAATACTTGTGCAAAGAGAATCAAGATTTTTATAGGTCTC
>CADBON010000217.1 GCA_902796315.1 Oscillospiraceae bacterium
GGTTGCCGTAGCAGCGGAACGACGCGCACGAGGATTGCAGAATGTCGATCCCCTCAAGGTTGGCGTCGAAGCAGTTGCAGTGATCGTGGCTGTAGACGCAGGCGCGCACGTCGCCGCGCTCTTTCATCGCGTCAAACAGCCCGTTGTCGGGGCAGACGCTGGGGTACTCCCCAAGCTCGCCCTTAAAGCCGCGTTTCAGACGATAATATTTGCCGTCCGGACCCTTGACGGCGCCCTCTTTCCAAATGGGGCACTCCTCTAAAAGCTCCAGCGTGCGGTCGATGGGCACGTGCTGAAACGCAAGGGACGGCACCGGCGCGCCGCCGTTTTGTTCGGCCAGGGCGGCGCTGCGCTCGCGGTACCACTGCACCGCGTCGGGCGTGACCGCCTGATAGCACTTGCCGTCGGTCTTGTCCTGCCACGCGGAATCAAACATCCACAGGTTGAACTTGACCTCGTCGCCCTCCTCGCCGTAAAGCGGGATATGATAGGTGCC
The DNA here is from genome assembly GCA_902796315.1 of Oscillospiraceae bacterium. Lineage (GTDB taxonomy): Bacteria > Bacillota > Clostridia > Oscillospirales > Acutalibacteraceae > DTU089. The sequence continues at coordinate 497 of CADBON010000217.1, forward strand.
GCAGTCGAGCTGGTCGCCGTACTCGTCGAACGGAATGTTGGACGAAAAGGCGCGGTACATCTCGGCCTGGTCCTCTTTGGTGAAACTGTTGCAATCGTCGTGATTGCCGAAAATGGAAGCGAAGGGGATGCCGCGCTTCTCGATCGGCGCGCACAGGGCGGCGATCGCGCCGCGCAGGGCTTCGCGTTCGCCGTCAAGGGTGTGGATCACCTCGCGGGTGCCGATGCGGGCGTCACGCAGGTGATTGCCCAGAATGTTGTCGCCCGTCAGCACGACCAGATTGGGGTGCAGGTCGTCATAGGCGCGGTTGAGCATGCGGATCATGGTCGGGCGGACGTGACGCAGGTCCTGCGCGTCGGCCACCTGAACGATGATAAACTTGCCGTCATGAAAACGCAGTTTCTTCATAAGGCCCTCCTTATCCGGCGCTCAGCTGCGGCACAATGGCCATGGCGATGCTGAAATACAGCAGCAGCGAAAGCGCGTCGACGATGGTGGTGATAAACGGGCTCGCCATCACGGCGGGGTCAAACTTCAGTTTTTTGGCAAGGATCGGCAGCGAACAGCCGATAAACTTGGCGCAGATGATCGTCACACAGAGCGTGGTCCCCACGGTCAACGCGATGAGCATGGAAACGTCGGTATTGTGCATGAGTATGCGGTCGACAACGATGACCTTGAGGAACGACGCAACGGCCAGCGTGGCGCCGCACATGATCGACACGCGAAACTCTTTCCACATCACCTTGAAAATATCTTTCACGGTGACCTCGCCCAGCGACAGACCGCGGATCACGGTAACGCTCGCCTGCGCGCCGGAGTTACCGCCGGTATCCATCAGCATGGGGATGAAGGCGGTAAGAATGGGCACCGCTGCCAGGGCGTTTTCAAACTTGGAAATGATGATGCCGGTAAACGTGGCGGAGATCATCAACAGCAGCAGCCACGGAATACGCGACGCCCAGATCCGCCATACGGGAGTTTTGAGGTAGGGCCGGTCGCTCGGCGTGATGGCCGCCATTTTTTGGAAGTCTTCTTCGGCCTCTTCCTGAATAACGTCGATAGCGTCGTCGACCGTGACGATACCGACGAGCATATTCTCATTATCCACGACCGGCAGCGCCAAAAAGTCGTACTTGTTGAACATCTGGGCGACTTCTTCTTTGTCGGTGTGGGTGTTGACGGTGATGACGTTATCCTCCATAACGTCCTTGACAAGACAATCGTCATCTTCGGTCAACAGGTCTTTGGCGGTGATGATACCCACCAGTTTGTGCCGTTCCACCACGTAGCAGGTGTTGACGGTCTCGCGGTGGATTCCCCGCGCCTTGATGCGCTGAATGGCCTCGCCGATGGTCATATCGGGCGAAAGCGCCACGTATTCCAGCGTCATGATGCTGCCGGCGCTGTCTTCGGGGTAGTTCAATATCTCGTTGATGGCCTTGCGCTTTTCGCCCGAGGCGGCGAGGATACGCTCGACCACGTTGGCGGGCATCTCTTCGATCACGTCGACGGTATCATCGATGAACATATCGTCCATGATGGTTTTCAGTTCGTTATCGGTGAAGGCCTCAATGAGGATCTGCTCCTCGTCGGCGTCCAGATAGGTGAACACCATTGCGGCGTTCTCTTTCGGGATCAGTCGGAACAGCAGCACCATTTCCCGCTCCTGAAACTGGGGAAGAAGCGCCGCCGTGTCGACGGGGTTCATTGTGTCGAAAATACTTTTGATGGCTTTATACTGTTTTTCTTTGAGAAGTCTTTCAAAAACTTCTGTGGTCAGTTCCACTGTCCATACCTCCTTTTCTGTGTTGCGCCGAAGCGCCCGTTGCAGAGTAGGTACGGGGAAATCGCAATAAAAAACGCTGACACGTCGTCAGCGGTACAAAAGGTCGTCAAAAGACGTTCGCTCAAAAAGCGAAAGAAACTGTGGCAGCAATCCGTTCCGGAGGCTGCTCGGTACCGCTGGTATTCAGAATTTCACTGCATCGCCCGTGTCCGCTGCTACTGCCGGATTCCATGCTGCTGTCACACTCCTTTGGATTCTATTCCTAAAATTCGTAATACCAATATACTCCATCACGCCGCCGTTGTCAAGAAAAAACTCCGGAGTTTGCACTCCGGAGTCAGAAGGTTTTTCGGTCTTAGCCGATCAGCGACATGATGAAGTTCATCAGCCAGTCCCAAATCTTTTTGACGACGCTGTAACGGCCCGCGCGCTGAGCGCCGCAGACGGTGCAGTTCTCGTTTTCCTGGTCGCTCGTCAGCGAGGTGTGGTAACCGACGTCAGCGCGGCCGCCGCAATCGTCGCAGACGCGCCAATGCTCTTCGTCGTTATGCTGATACTGACCGACGGGAACGTGCGCGATCGTCAGTTTGCAGACGTTGGAGTAGGAATAGTTGCCCTGCTCGTCAGCCGCAAAGTAACGGACGGATACACCCTCGGTGTAGTTGTTGTCAGATTCATGGAAGCTCTCGCCGCCGTACGGGATCCAGTCGCCGCCGCGGTATTTGACCTCCCACCCCCGGGCAAAGGGATCCCCCGCAACCGCGGGCGCTTCCAGATCAAGCGCTTTGTCGGGGCAGAGACGGTACTCGGTGGGAATATCGTCGATGGTGAACGCGGCAAACGCCGGCACGACGCACACAGCGCCGACCAACATCAGTACGCACAACAATGTCGCCAATACTTTTTTCATACGGAACATTCCTTTCATACCAAAGTGAGGGTCACAGATACTGACACCTATACACTGTACTCATCATACCATTCTTTTCAAAGAAATGCAAGACCTTTTCAAAAAATTCACAGGAATGCCACACTTATGCGTCCACGCACAGACAGTCGTCACACCCGAGGGCGCGGCTGCGGCTGTCGGGCTGGTGCCCGCCGACGTAGAATTTCAGACTGTCCGGCGGCACACGACGTCCTTCGGCATCGACAAGGCGGCACCAGTATTCGTCCACGTTCACGGTCACGCGTGCGGTCTCACCGCGGCGCAGAAATACGCTTTCCGTCCCGCAGAGCGCACAGTTGGGCGTGCGCACCGCGGCCGACGTAAAGTCGGCGTACACCTGCACGACCTCGCGCCCGTCACAGGCGCCGTCGTTGGTGACGTCCACCGCAATCTCATACCCCGTTTCGGTCTTGCGGCAGCGGGCGTCGGCGTAGGTGAAGTGCGTATAACTCAGCCCATAACCAAAGGGGTACAGCGGTTCGGTCTTCATATAGCGGTAGGTACGGCCCTCCATGCGGTAATCGGTAAACTCCGGCAGCGGGTCGTCCGCCCGGTAAAAGGTGACGGGCAGCCGTCCCGAGGGAGAGACGCGGCCGGTGAGAATGTCGGCGGCCGCTTCGCCGCCGCGGGCGCCGGGGTACCAGACCGTCAGCACGGCGTCCGCCTTTTCGCCGACGGGGCCGAGATCGAGCGAACTGCCGCCCGTCACCAGCACGATCAGGCGTTTGGCGACGGCCGCCACGGCCTCGGCAAATTCGCGCTGACCGTCCGGCAGGCGCAGGTCGGGCTTATCGCCGACGGTATAGGGATTCTTGACCTCCCCCTCTTCGCTCTCGATGGAGGGATTCAGACCGACGCACAGCACGGTCACGTCGCAGGCCCGCGCATACGCCACGGCCTCGCTCAACTGTTTGTTGGGACGGTTGTCCAGAATGTACGGCGCGCTGCCCTCGGCAACGTAGACACGCGCCTGCGGGTAGGCCTGCATCACGCCCTCGGCAAGGGTGACATACTTGCCGGCGGTGCCGTTGTAGTTGCCCTCAAGCACGTCCACGGCGTTCGCGAACGGGCCGACCACGGCGATCGAGGCGACGCGGTCGGGCGCAAGCGGCAGCAGTCCGTCGTTTTTGAGAAGCACCATACTCTCGTGCGCCATCGTCAGATTGAGCGCACGGTGCGCCGGGGAGTCGATATCGTCAAGCCCAAGTTCGGCGTAGGGCGGTTCTTCCTCAAAATCGCCGAGCAGGAACCGCGTCGTCAGCAGCCGTGTCACCGCACGGTCCAGTTCCTCTACGCTGAGCAAACCAAGCTGCAGCGCACCGATCACATACCCATCGGCGCAATCACAAAAAACGTCGCACCCGTTTTTCAGCGCCTCGGCGGCGGCGTGCGGGCCGTCCTCCGCATAGTGGTGGTGTTGGTAAATATCGCGGATGGCGCCGCAGTCGGAAACGACGTGGCCCTCAAACCCCCAGCGCCGGCGCAGCGTCTGTTCGAGCAGAACGTCGCTGGCGTTGCAGGGTTTGCCGTTTGTGGCGTTGTAGGCACCCATGACAGCCTCCACTTTCGCGTCTTTGACAAGGTGCTCGAAGGCGGGCAGGTAAGTGTCCTCCAGATCTTGCTCCGAAACGACGGCGTCAAAACTGTGACGCAGCATCTCGGGCCCGCTGTGCACGGCGAAGTGCTTGGCGCAGGCGGCCGCTTTCAGAAACGGCCCGTCGCCCTGCAGGTTTTTGACGAAGGCGATCCCCAGTTTGCTCGTCAGGAACGGGTCCTCGCCGTAGGTCTCCTGCCCGCGCCCCCAACGCGGATCGCGGAAAATATTGATGTTGGGCGACCAGAAGGTCAGGCCCTTGTACTGTCCTCTGTCCCCTTCGGAACGGGCAAGGTTGCACTTGGCGCGCCCCTCGTCGCCGATCGCCGCGGCCACCTCGCCGAGCAGGTCGGCGTCAAACGACGACGCCATACCGATGGCCTGCGGGAACACCGTGGCAAGTCCCGCGCGGGCGACCCCGTGCAGCGCTTCGTTCCACCACTGGTAAGCAGGGATCCCCAGCCGCTCAATGGCGGGGGACGTGTCCACCACCTGTGAGGCCTTTTCTTCGTTCGTCATCTGCGCCACCAGGGCACGGGCCTTTGCGGCCGCCTGTTCACGCGTCATAACCGTTCTCCTTTCGGCGCCGTACGGCGCGCATAATCAAATAAGTATTGCTGGGCGATCCCCTCCGTGCCCCGGATGCACGCAGGCAAGCCCGACGGGTACAACTCCCGCATAACGCGGCGGATCCACACGTCCTCGGGAAAGGCCTGAAGCCGCCCAAACCCATACAGCAGAACGCATTGCGCGACCTTCGGGCCGACGCCGGCGACAGTACGAAGCGCCGCTTCCGCCTCGTCGAAAGGCAGGGCGTCGACTGCGTTCAGATCGAGCGCGCCACCCGCCACCCGCCGTGCCGCGTCCAGAAGATAGGCCGCGCGGTAACCGGCGCGAAGAGGGGCAAGCGCCGCCTCGTCAAGGGGCGCCAGCCGTTCCGCCGTCGGGAAGGCGTACACGCCGTCCCCGAGCGGATCGCCGAACGTCGCGCACAGACGGCCGATGATGGCGCGGATGCGCGGGATATTGTTGTTGGACGACAGCAGGAACGACGCCAGCGTCTCCCACGGTTCCTGCCGCAGGATGCGGATGCCGCCGCAGCGTTCGACGGCGCGCCTCAGGGCCGGATCGTCATACCCCGCGAGGATGGCGGCGTAATCGCGGTCAAGGTCAAAATAGCGGCGCCAGACGGCGTCAAACGTCGCGCGGTCGGTGTTTTGGAACACAAGGCCGCCGTCCCCCGTCTGCCGCAGGCACAGCGCGCGTCCGCAGGCCACGCCGCGCCACGCGCCGTCCCGCTGTTCCCAGCGGAAGGCCTGACCGCAATCGAGCGTACGCGCCAAATCAAAACACGAGAGGTCGCCGACCAGCAAATCGCCGCCCCTCTGCCGCACGTTCACACCCTCACCCGCTTTCCGTTTTCTATCATAACACGATTGCCGTTCCCCGCCAAGAACTTGTCAAGGGTTTTCGAAAAGCCGATCAAAATTCTACGTTTTGAACAGATTTTTTGACCGCTTTTTGGACAAAAATCGGCTTGTCAAATTGACGAATCGGCGATCCGGTTTCGACCGTTTTTCCCCTTTCCCGAGAGTATAATATGTAAAGACTATAAAACATTGCGTATATTTTACGAAC
>CADBON010000218.1 GCA_902796315.1 Oscillospiraceae bacterium
AGGATTCATTTCATTGAGCGACCTTCTTACGGAAGGTCGCTCGTGGCGGGCGCGTCCTTGAGCGGGCGCTCGACGCCGTAAACGACCGGCACTTTCTTTTTGAAAAGCATATGGTCGTATTCGGGCATCCACTGCTTACCGCAGGTGACGGCGGCAAAGTCCGCTTCGCTGCGCTCGATGTGGATCTCGGTCACGCCCTTGAGCTGCTTGCCGTCGTTTTTGTCGATATACACGGCCTCCCACCAGCAGTGGTGGCCGATGCTTTCGACGCTTGCAGGGATATAGAGCCCGGCCAGCGCCTGGTCATAGCTGAAGGCGTCGCTGCCGATGAAGGTCAGCGAGGCGGGCAGCGAGTCGTACACGGTGCCGAAATCGTACTGCGGGTTCGTCGTCGCACTGGTAACGACGGCGCCGGAACCGGTGTAGGCGTACACGTGCTCAAGTCTGGGCGCCTTGAAGAAGGCCAGCGTGCCGATGTACTCCAGCGTTTCGGGCAGATAGATGTAGCGCATCTTGTTGTAGTTCATGCCCAGGTCGTCGATCTTGGTGACGGTGGACGGCACAACGTAGGTGAAGCACAGGCGGATGTATTTTTCAAACTCCGCTTCGCCCAGCAGCGCCTGCAAATCGGGGTCAAGCAGTTTGCGCAGGTCGTCGGCCTTGCCCAGACCGGCCTGCTCGCAGCAGCCGCGCAGGTGTTCGGCCAGAACGGTGGGGGTGAGCAGTTCGCCCAACTCTTCAAAGCTGAGGTCGGCGAGCGCTTTCGTTTCGCCGTTCAACTGAACTTCTTCGGGCTGAACGCCCTTTTCCAGCAGATATTTCACAAACGCGTTGCGGCCGAGCACGGTCTTGAGTTCGTCGTCGCCGATGTCGTCAAGGCGTTTGTTGCCGTTATACACGCACTGCTCGGGATAGCCGTACTTGTCGCGCAGGTACTGCTGATAATAGACGGGCATACTGACCAGGGTGGTCATATCTTTGGTATACAACACGCCGTCAAGGTCGCAGTAAGCGGTGTTCGCCTCGTCGACCTGAATATCGCGCAGCCACCAGCAGGAATAGAACGATTTGCTCGTCACGCTCTGAATATCCTTGCCGATGGTGAGGTGCACGATCTTTTCGTCGCAGTTCAGCGCGTAATCGCGGATGGCCGTCACGACGGCGGTGTTGTCGACCTCGACCGTGAAGTTGGTCGCGGGGTCCGGGTTGCCCGGCTCATAGACGACGTCGGCCACGTTTTCAATGGTGAGGTCGGTGATGAAGCCGGTGTTGCTGAATTTGTCGAGCCGATAGGTGCCGTCTTCGAGTTTGGTGTACTCGAACGGCTCTTTCTGCACGGCGCGGATACTGAAGAACACGCTCAGTGCAATGGCGACGACGATGATCGCGACGAAGAGCACCTTCTTCATCTTGAAATTCTTGTAGGGTTTGTTGATGTGCGGGGCGGCCAGCCCTTCAACGCGGTAGGTCCAGATCTCGCTCTCGGGGATATCGAGCACGATCTCGTCCTCTTCGGCGTGCTTGCGGGCCTCTTTTCGGGCGGCCTTTTCCGCCGCCTTCTGCTCCTTGCGCGTAAGGGGTTTTGCGGGTTCGGCGGCAGCCGCGCCCTCTTCGGCGGCGACGACAGCGTCGGCAAGGTCCTGTTCGACCTGCTTCACTTCGTCCAGACCGGTATTGAGCTCGTCATTGGAGGTCTTTTCAAAATCATCCATTCTGCACACCTCCTTAACCGACGTAACCGCTGCTGACGTCCTGCCCCTCGGCGGCCGCCTTCGCGGCGGTCACCTCAGCGCGGCGTTTGAGCACGGCGATGACTTTTTTCTGCTTGTTGCTGTCGTAATCCCAGAAGAAGTAGGGAATGGCCATCAGGAAATAGCCGATGGTATCGATCAGCAGAGGGATGACGATGATGTGTACGCGTGAGGCGTCCACAAACAAAACGTCCCAGTTGCTGTTGAAACCGTAGGTCAACAGCATCAGCGGAATGATCAGACTGACGAACGAGGTGATCGGCCCCGTGAACCACCCGAACACGCCGCTGAAACTCTCAAGCCGTTCGCCCGAGATGTACATCTGATAGTCGTTGATTCGAACGTCCATATCGTGCTGGACGGAAACGGGCACCGTCTTGGTGACCTCCATAAAGATCAGCACCAGCACGCTGAGCGTACCGCAGAGCATCACGTTGTCGCCGCAGAAGATGAAAGCCAGCACGATGATCGCGTTGCCGATGGCGCGCGAAAGCTGGAAGAAGATCATGATCTGTTTGTAGCTGAATCTGCGGATAAAATACGGCGTGAAGAAGTCGGGCGGCGTGCCGCAGAACGACACGAACGCCACCAGCAGCGAGTACGACAGACCCGTCAGGCGGAAGGTATACAGATACAGCACCGTCGTGAAGGCAAGCATACCGTTGCCGAGCGAGTCGATCAGGCCGACGACGGTGTTGATCCATTTGTATTTGTTGTGAAGAACGCCGAACATACCGTCCCAGAAGCGGATCTGCACCTTGCGCTCGATGGGCGGCTGGGGGATGCGCTCTTTGATCTTGCCGGCAAAGACCATCGTCAGAACGACGGCGATAATGAACACGGCCGGAATGACGTAACGGAACAGGTTGATATCCTCCCATTTATAGCGCAGGGTGCCGATGATGGCGGGGATGATGATGGCGAGGATGGAATGGAAAATATGCGAGATCTTGATGGGGTAACTGCGGACGAGGATGCGCTCGCGCAGGTTGGGACTGATGCTCTGGGTGCAGGTTTCAAGGTTGTTGCCGAAGCCGAACATATTGTAAACGGCGAACAGCAGGTTGGCGACCCACACGCGGGTAACGACGTCGGGAATGTTGTAGAAGGGCAGCCAGCCGATCAGGATGACCATCACGCACTTCGGAATGGCGTCGCAGTAGAGCGAATATTTGTAACGGCCGAATTTGGGGATCAGTTTCTTGCGCCAGAAGATGTTGCGCGCGCCGTTCCAGCCGTTCCACAGCAGGTGGGTGCCCAAAATCTTGAAGGCCGACGCGGCGTTGATGCCCTCCAGCCCGTTCATATAGGTGACAAAGGCGCCGCTCTGATCAAAGAGTTTGCTCACGGGCAGAATGATCAGCGCAATACCCACGACCGCCAGCACGCCGTACAGCGCGTTCAGCTTACGCTCGGTCTTTTTCGGCAAAAAGCCGAGGTTGTCGTTGATCAGCCATGCGATCAAGGTCCAGATGTAGTTGAGCGGCATGTTGATGATGTTGATGACCGAATACGTCAGGTACGGGAGTTTGTAGTGGTACATCATCAGATAGCAGCCCGCGCCGAATACGATATACTCCAGGATCTTGGAGCCCGTATAGTTGGCGCCGACGGCTATGACGATGTCCTTATACTCCTTGTACGGAACGTAGCGGCCCTCTGCCGGGGTGTTCCAATGGAGTTTGATGTCGTGGAGAAAGTTTTTGAACTGCTCCACCTTTGCGTTTGCCATATGCATCGCCTCTGTTTTCATAGTACCCTGTCATATAGGCTTTTTCATTATAGCATATTGCGCGGCGCGTTTCAATTTCTTTATTGACGAATGTTGCCGCTGTTTTGTATGGATTATACACAAAGGGCGGGCGGTTTGTCGAAAGAGGAACATCCGTGCGTTTTTTCCGTTTGATCATTGAAAACGGTCGAGTTCTATGGTAGTATAGAAAGTGATCGATTTTGATTTGGAGGTATGGCATGAAACATCCGGATTTGATTTCGCAAATGACGCTGGAGGAAAAGACCGCGTTCTGTTCCGGTCTTGACTACTGGCACACCCCCGCGCTGGAGCGGCTGGGCATTCCCGAAGTGATGTGGACGGACGGCCCGCACGGCATCCGCAAGCGCAGCGAAAAAAAGGACAAGGAGCAGAAGGGCAGTCTGAAGGGCGTGCCCGCCGTCTGCTACCCCACCGCGGTCACCACGGCCTGCTCGTGGGACCCCGCGCTGATGACCGAAATGGGCGAACTGCTGGGCGACGAATGCCGCAAAGAGCAGGTCAGCGTTCTGCTCGGGCCCGGCACCAACATCAAGCGTTCGCCCCTGTGCGGCCGCAATTTTGAATATTTCTCCGAAGACCCGCTGCTGGCGGGCGAGATCGCCGCGGGCTTCATCAAGGGCGTGCAGTCAAAGGGTATCGGCACGTCGCTGAAGCATTTTGCGGGCAACAACCAAGAGACGCGCCGTATGACGGTCGACAC
>CADBON010000219.1 GCA_902796315.1 Oscillospiraceae bacterium
CGCACACCGCCTGTCGACCATCCGCAAAGCGGACGAGATCCTCTTTATCGACAACGGCACCATCCGCGAGCGCGGCACCCACGACGAGCTGCTGGCGAAGGGCGGGCTGTACGCCGATATGTACCACAGCCAGTTCGGCGGCAAACCGCAGAACGTTTCGCTTTCGGGCGACTATTGATGAAATTCCATTCCGAAAGGATGAACGATACGCTATGAACAACACCGAAAAAACGATGGACAAGATCATCAACCTGTGCAAAAACCGCGGGTTCATTTTCGCCGGCTCCGAGATTTACGGCGGTCTGGCGAACACCTGGGATTACGGCCCCCTCGGCGCCCGTCTGAAGAATAACGTCAAGGACGCATGGCGCAAGCGCTTTATTCAGGAGCGCGCCAACAGCTACGAGGTCGACGCCGACATTCTTATGAACCCCCGCGTGTGGGAAGCCAGCGGCCACGTCGCCAGCTTTTCGGACCCGCTGCTGGACTGCAAAGAGTGCAAAATGCGCTTCCGCGCCGATAATCTGATCGACGATTTTGATCCCGAGGCACATGCCGACGGTATGACCAAGGAGCAGATGTTTGAGTACATCAAGGCGCACCACATTCCCTGCCCCAACTGCGGCAAGCACGATTTCACCGATATCCGCGAGTTTAACCTGATGTTCCAGACCTACCGCGGCGTGACCAACGACGCAAAGTCCGTCATTTACCTGCGCCCCGAAAACGCCCAGGGCGAGTACGTCAACTACGCCAACGTCCTGCGCTCCATGCGCACCAAGGTCCCGTTCTCCATCGGGCAGATCGGCAAGGCCTTCCGCAACGAGATCACCCCCGGCAACTTCACCTTCCGTACCATCGAGTTCGAGCAGATGGAGTTCCAGACCTTCTGTAAGCCCGGCGACGATCTGGATCTGTACGCCTATTTCAAAGAGTACGGCCGCAAGTTCTTTATGGATCTCGGCCTGCCGGAAGAAAACCTGCGCTTCCACGATCACGAAAAACTGGCGCACTACGCCAAAGCCGCCTGCGATATCGAGTTCCTCTTCCCGTCGATCGGCTGGGGCGAGATCAACGGCACGCACGACCGTACCGATTTCGATCTGAGCCGCCATCAGGAATACAGCGGTCAAAAACTTGAGTACCTTGACCCCTACACCAACGAGCGCTATATTCCCTACATCGTCGAAAGCACCTACGGGCTTGACCGCACCGTGCTGGCGCTGCTGTGCCAGGCCTATGACGAAGAGGTCGTCGACGCCGAAAAGAACGACGTGCGCGTGGTGCTGCACCTGTCGCCCGCCGTCGCTCCCATCAAGGTCGCGGTGCTGCCGCTCTCTAAAAAACTGGGTGAGAAGGCCGAAGCGCTGTGCGCCGACCTGCGCACCGAGTTTATGTGTGAGTATGACGACACCGGCTCCATCGGCAAGCGTTACCGCCGCCAGGATGAGATCGGCACCCCGTACTGCATCACCTACGATTTTGAGAGCGAAGAGGACAACTGCGTGACCGTCCGCGACCGCGACACGATGGAACAGGTCCGTCTGCCGATCGCCGATCTCAAAGCCCACTTCGAACAGAAATTCCGGTTTTGACCGGTGCAAAGCCCTGCGTTTGAGCAGGGCTTTCGTTTAACAGGAAAGGAGAGATCACTATGCCCCATTCCGGAGGAGGCGGCAGCCACAGCGGCGGCGGCCACAGCGGCGGCGGTCACAGCGGCAGCCACAGCGGCGGCGCTTCGAATCCCGTTCGCTCCACCTATTACCCGGGCGCAAGCCGCTACGTGTATTACCACCGCGGCACCCCGCACTATTTCTATTCCAACCGCGACCCGCGCACCAATCAAAACAGCGTCGCCGCAAAGATCCCCACGTTCATCGTGATGATCATCTTTTTGTGCATCGGCCTTTTTGCGGGCGCGTCCGGCTTTACCGCGCCCAAAAAACTGACGACGGCCGTGGAAAAGGCGCCCGTGATCATGGATAACGACGGGCTGATCGACAACAGCGCCGCGCTGAACACCGCCCTGAAGGCCTTTGCCGACAAGACCGGCGTCGTGCCCATCGTCGCCACCGTTCACAATGAAGATTGGCAGGGGCGTTACAATACTCTCGAATCGTACGCCTACGATCTGTACCTCAATTCCTGCAGCGATGAGAGTCACGTGCTCATCGTCTATTCCGAGCCGAAAACCCCCGACCCGCAGTTCAACGATTGGCATTGGGAGTTGATGCAGGGCGACGATACCGACAGTATCCTCAATGAGAAAGTGCTGAAAACTTTCAATTCGACCCTTCAGGCGGCGCTCACCCGCCGCGACAAGGGTGTGGGCGACGACGTTCTCGAGGCCTTCACCGCCATCGAGCCGCTGACGATGAAGCCGTACGTCGATACGGGCATTCTGGCCTTTGCCGTCATTTGGGTCGCCGTGATCGCCTTTATGTTCGTCGCCACGCTGAAGGGCGTCAAGACCTCCAAACTGCAGGCCACCGCACAGCCCATCGCGCTCGATGCGCAGGAAAAAACCTGTGAGTATTGCGGCGGCAAATACATCCCCGGCACGCTCACCAACTGCCCGAACTGCGGCGCCGCCATCGTCTACTACGCCAACGAGCAGGCCGCGCAGCCCTCCGTGAACGCCGCACAGCCGCCCGTTCAGCCCGCCGGCTTTGAAATGGGCACGCCGCTGAACTATACGGCCCCGCAGCCGTATCAGCAGCCGTATCCACAGCAACCCTATCAACAGCAGCCGCCCGTTCCGCCGCAGGTTCCGCCGAACGGCAGCCCGCCTCCCGGCGGCTCCACCGTGTAACACACCGAAGAAAAAGACCTCACCAATGAGCGACTTCCCGAAAGGAAGTCGCTCAATGAAATGAATCCTTGCGGATTCATGAAATATTCCTTCGGAATATGAAGTTGCTTCGCAATGAAGTTCGCTGCGGCGAATGAGGGGATTCATTTCACTTCATATCGAGCGCAGCGAGATACTTCATACCGCAGGTACTTCATATTGCGTCAGCAATACTTCATTATGACAGACCGATTATTCGGTCTGTTTTTCTTTTTCTGTATTTTTGTTTACAAATTCTGTGTTTACCGACAAAAAAAGAAGGTTGACTGAAATCAACCTTCTTTATAACGACCGTCCCAGGGCGCCCTCACTTAGGGATTTACGTGGTTTTTCGCCGCTCTTTTCCGCCCGAACTGCCTATCCGGCAGGGGATATCCGTCAG
>CADBON010000220.1 GCA_902796315.1 Oscillospiraceae bacterium
CCGCTCCTTTCTTCCGCAAAAGTCACCGAGTTTTTGCAGGGAAAAGAGGCCGATCTTGTCGTGCTTCAGAACGTGACCTTTGCCAACGGTCAATATACGGCGGAAATCCTTCGCAAACTGGATTGCCCGGTTTTGCTGTGGACGCCCGAAGAGCCCGCCTCCGACGGCCGCTTGAAACTGAACGCATTGACTGGTGCGTTTTCTGCGGGCAATATGCTGACTTCGTTCGGCCGCCGCTTCGTGTACGTTTACGGCTCTGCCGACGACGCGCAGACGAAACGCTCGCTTGCCGCCGTATATGCTGCCGCTAAAGTGCGCGTTGCGATGAAATCGCTGCGCGTTCTGCAAATCGGATATACGCCCGAGGGATTCGGCTTCGGTCGTGCTATGGATTCCGACGTGATGCGCGTCTTCGGCTCGCAGCTGATTTCCATCGAGGCGCGCGAACTGATCAAACGCGCCGAATCCTATTCCGATGAAGACGCCGCCGCGTATCTCGCCGACGCCAAAGAGCGTATCCGCGCCCTGGACACGATCGACGAAAAGAACGTGCTTGCGTTCGCCCGTCTTTACAAGGCGTATGATACCTACGTCAAAGAAAACGGCATCGGCGCGCTGTCAAGTCGCTGCTGGCCCGATTTCTTTACGGCGTACGGAACGCCCGTTTGCGCCGTGCTGGCGATGCTGAACGATCTCGACGTTCCCGCGGCGTGTGAAACCGATACCTACGGCGCGCTGTCGATGTACGTTGCCGCCGAAATGACCGGCAAGCCCGCTTTCTTCGGCGACCCGGTTGCCCTTCATAAAGACGAAAACAGCGTCACGTTCTGGCATTGCGGCACCGCCGCGTGTTCGCTTGCGCGCGAAGACACGGGCGCCTGCGCCGGTGTGCATTGCAACCGCAAGATCGGTCCGACGCTGGAATTCGGATGCAAACCCGAAAAAGAGGTTACCGTACTTCGCATCGGGCGTGACGGCGACGGCAAATTCCGCATTCTGACGGCCCGCGGCGAAGCGCTGGACAAACCGAAGCAGTATTACGGTACGTCCGTCGTCGTAAAACTTGAGCATGACGCCGAGGATTTTGTGCGCAAGAGCGTTGAGTACGGCTGGGAGCCGCACTTCGCCGTTGCAATGGGTGACGTTTCTGAGGCGGTCGCCGATTTGGGCAAGTTCCTTGGGATCGAGGTTTTCGGCTTCTGATGGCGCAGAACCTGCTGTTTTTACTCGTCGTTTTTCTTTCCAACGTCGTGCAGTGCGTGACCGGATTTGCCGGTACAGTGCTGGCCATGCCCTTCTCCGTCTTGCTTGTCGGCACCGAAACCGCTCGACCGGTACTGAACGCCGTCGCGATCGCCGCGAGCGTGGGCGTGCTGCTCAAAACGCACCGCTCCGTCAATAAACGCGAGTTTTTGAAGATATTGGCAATCACGCTGCCCGGGATGATCGTGGGCAGCGTACTGCGCGGATTTCTGGCGACAAACGGCGTGCTGTTCATGCGCCTTTTGGGCGGGCTCGTTGTCGCTTTCGCGGTGGTGAATTTCATCGGCTTTCTCCGCAAAAAGAATATCTTCGGCGACGGGAACGCCGTCGGTGCGGGTCTCTTGGTGCTTGGCGGTGTTGCACACGGAATGTTCGTTTGCGGAGGACCGCTGATCGTCAGTTACGCTTCGGTCCGGTTGAAAGACACCAACGAGTTTCGCTCAACGCTTTCGGCGGTATGGGTGGTACTGAACACGCTGCTGCTCGTTTCTGACGCCGTCGGCGGCAGTTTCACACCGGATTGTCTCAAACTGCTCGGGCTTTCGCTCATACTCTTGATCTTCTCGATAATTCTCGGGAATAAACTTGCCGAAAAACTGAGCAAAAACGTATTCCTTGTATTGACTTACGTCCTTATGATTATCAGCGGCGCAGCACTGCTTTTGAAATGAACCCCAATCTTGTTTAGGAGGAAACCACATGGAAGAACGCGAACAACTTACATACGGCATCGGCTTTAAGGATAAAGTCGGCTATGCCCTGGGTGATACGGCCGGTCTTTTGACTTTCGGCCTGATCGCCTCGTTCCAGCAGATGTTCTACACCGACGTGCTGGGACTGAAGGCGGGCAGCATCTCAACGCTGCTTCTCGTCGCCCGCATTTGGGACGCGATCAACGACCCGATCTGGGGCAGTTTTATCGATTCCCGCAAGCCGACCAAATACGGCCGTTTCCGTCCCTATATTCTCGGTGCGTCGATTCCGCTGGCGATCGCCGCGGTACTGATGTTCACCAAGATCCCCGGTCTTACGCCGGGCGGCTATCTGGCGTTTGCCTATATCAGTTACATCTTTTACGGCATGATGTATACGGGCACCAATATCCCGTACGGCTCGCTTGCTTCGGTCATTACGACCGATGAGATCGAGCGTTCGTCGCTCTCGATGTGGCGCTCCATCGGCGCCGGTTTCGGCGGCCTGCCGGCGCAGATTCTTCTGCCGCTGTTCGTTTACTCGGTCAGCGCCAGTGGTCAGAAATACCTTGACGGCGGCAAACTGACGCTTGCCGTTGCGGTGCTCGGCGTTCTGACGGTGCTCGTCTATTTCCTGCACTTTAAGATGACGAAAGAGCGCGTGTCGCTTCCGCCGAAACAGAAACAGGCGGAGCACAACGTCGGCCATACCATCCGTACGCTGCTCAAGAACCGCCCGTTCCTTGTTTTGTGCGCCGTTTCCATGCTGTTGATCGCCTTCCAGTTCTATACCCAGACCAACTACAACTATTTGCTTAAGAACTTCTACAACAAACCCGGGCTTTACAGCTTTGTGACCGTTTGCACCTATCTTCCGATGGCGATGTTCATTCCTTTCATGGGCAAACTGATCCGTCGTTTCGGCAAGAAAGAGATCTGCTCGGCCGGTCTTGCCGTTGCCGCGGTCATCAACTTTATCATGTTCGCCATGCGCGGCAGCGCTCTTGCACAGAACCCGTATTTCTTCCTGATCCTCGTCTTCTTCAGCGGCGCCGGCCAGACCTTCCTGGTTCTGGAGGTTTGGGCGTTGGTCATGGACGTTATCGACTATCAGGAAAAACTTTCCGGCCGCCGCGAAGAGGGTACGACGTACGCCTTCTTCTCATTCACGCGTAAACTCGGCCAGACGCTTGCCGGCGTCGGTTCGGCTGCCCTGCTCGGCGCCATCGGCTACGACGGAACGCAGATCGAACAGAGCGCCGCGGTGCTTCCCAAACTGTATGACATCTCCACGCTGATCCCCGCGATCACGCTTCTGTTGATGTTCGTGCTGCTGAAATTCGGCTATCCGCTTTCCAAGAAAAAACTGATGGAAATGAAGGCGGAAAGCGATAACGTCGCTTGATCGGTTTCGTAACGCTTCTGCGTAAGATAAGCAGAATGAATAAATCATATTAAACGGAGGAATACCCATGGGTAAAAAATTGAAAAAACTTGCCGCTCTGACGGTGGGCGCCGGCGCCGCTTATGCCGGTATCACCTACCTGATGTACCACGAGGTCATGCACCGCCACGCCCCGATTTGGAACGCCGTCAGCCCCATCGCGTGGAAAAAGATGTGTGAAGAAAGCGGCGCGCCGATGATCGACCGCCCGAACGATCCGCGCTACGAGTGGTTTGCGACCGCGCCATTTGAGACGTACCATCTTCTCAATGACGACGGCCAGCAGCTTTCCGCCCGCCTTTACAAGGCCGACAAACCCTCGGACGTGTACGTTTTTCTGAGCCACGGCTATCGCAGCAGCGGCCCGAACGAATACAGCCTGATTTCGCGGTTTTATCATGAACTCGGGTACAACGTCTTTATGGTGGATCACCGCGCGTCCGGCGACAGCGAGGGCGAAAAGATCGGTTACGGCTTTTACGAAAGCAAAGACTGCATGAAGTGGCTCAACTATTTGCTGGTCGAGTTCGGCGCCGATATCCGCATCGTGCTGCACGGTATTTCGATGGGCAGTGCGACGGTCATGATCATGTCCGGCATGCCCGATCTGCCCGATAACGTCAAGTTCATCGTCGCGGACTGCGGTTATACCTCCGCGTGGGACGAGTTCGTGCACAATCTTGAAAACGCGCACGTGCCCGTACATCCGCTGCTGGACGGCGCAAACTTCTGGAACCGTCATTTCAACGGCTATGATTTCCGCGACGCCAATCCGCTCGAGGCCGTCAAGCACGCGAAAGTGCCGATCCTTTTCATTCACGGCGACGTCGACGATTTCGTTCCCACCCGCATGGGCAAAGAGCTGTATCTTGCCTGCGCCGCGCCGTATAAAGATCTGTTGATCACCCACGGCGCCGACCACGCGCACAGCTACGATATCACCCCCGAGCCCTATGAGGCGAAGGTCAAAGAGTTTATCGAAAAGTTCCTGTAAGGCAACAATGGAAAAAGCCCTCCGTCGGAGGGCTTTTTCTTATGCTTTTGTTATCAGGAATTCAGGTAATCAAGAATGGCGGGCAGATTGCTTTCGCTATCGGACGTGCCGACTTCGTACAGTTCCTGCAGTTTGTTTCTGTCGCTCTCGGTGCGTTTTACGCCGACGTCTCGGCTGGGGCGCAGAACAAGGATCTTTCCATCGCTCTCAAGCGTTTCCACTTCGTCGCACGTACGGTTATAGACAAGGTTGCGGTTCATCAGCGCGTCCGCAAAGAACGGATAGCGCGGGTATTTGAGGTGTGCGCCGGCGATCAGCCCGCTTTTGCGGTACCCCTTCGGGCGCGTCAGCACGA
>CADBON010000221.1 GCA_902796315.1 Oscillospiraceae bacterium
CTGACGCCTTAGCCCGCGGTTTGAAGCAGTTACAGCGGAAAAGATCATTTCAAAATCTATGAAATCCCTAACCTGCACGCCCCAAGGCGGTTTCGGTTGTGCAATATCTGTTGTTTTTATTCTATCACATTCTGTTTTCAGAGTAAATGATTATTTTAACGCAAAGCGCCCCGGTCCAACAGACCGGGGCGTTCGTTGTGTTTCGGGGGTTTATTTGTCGATCTGCGCGCGGCGGATGAGCGTGCAGTCAAGGACGTCGATCATACCGTCGCCGTTCATATCGTTGGCGGCGAAGAAGAACTGCGCCGCATCGGGATACTGCTGCTCGCCGAGCGAGACAGCCTTGGACGCGGTGTAATCGGCGGCGGTCACGCGCGCGTCGCCGTTGACGTCGCCCATGACGACCAGGCGCCAGGTCTGGTACACGGTGCCGTCGTAACCGGACGTCACGGCAATCGCGGTGCCGGTGCCGACCTCGTCCATCGCGGCAACGTTGCCGCCGTTGACGTCGACGACCGTGAGATTGTCGTTCACAAACTGCGCAAGCACGCTGTCAAGGTTCGTTTCGGGCGCCACGCCGTAAACGTACCAAATGCCCGCGTTCTCATCGGTCACAAGCGTAACGGTGCTGTCTTCGACGGGTTTGAGCACCTTGTACTCTTTGGCGTAGGTCAGGGTGGCGTCGGCGTCAAACGTTCTGTCGTCGGTCACGAGCGTGCCGTCCTCGGCCTGCCAGCCGTAGTAGCGGAAAGTCGCGTCCTCCGGCAGTGTCGGGGCGCTGTCCTTAACCGCGCCGTAGGGGGCGGCGGGAAGCAGGGGCGTTTTCTGAAGCTCAGCGCCGAATTCATCGACGTAGGTCAGGAAGATGTTTCGGTTTTGCTCCAGCGCGGCCATAGCGTCTTGCAGCGCGGTAATGGCGGCGGTATAGACGGCGCGACCCTCGTCGGTGTCGGGGATCTCGCCGGCGTCGGTTACCTGCTGGGTGATCTCCGCCACGCTCTGCTGATACTGGGCAAAGGCGGTGGCGTCATAGGTTGAATCGTCGTTGGTGACGGCTTCAGCCTCGGCTTTTTTCGCTTCGTAAGCGGAAGAATCGGCCTTGGCAACAAGGGCGTCAAGGGCGGCCTTCAGCGCGTTGGCGGCTTGGTCGATGTTGTTTTGGGGAACCACGCTGCCGTAGGGGGTGTTCTTCATGTTTTCCACCTGCATGGCGGTACCGTAAACCTGCTCCACGGTGTTCCACGCGGCGGAAACGTAATCGTCCCCGTTCAGGGCTTCTTTGCGGGCGATCTGGCGCTCCAGTTCGGAATAATCGGCGGCGCCCGGGTTGCTGTTGACCGTCAGGGCGTTGAGGGCGTCGTTGAGCGCCTGTGCGGCATCGTCGATGACGGCCTGGTTTTCGCCGTTTTCACCGACGGTCATATCGCGCGGAACGGCCTGGGCCTCGGCAAGTTTCTCTTGCAGTTCCGCCAGAGTGCCGGCCGTGTAGGTGTTGCCGTCGTTTAGCGCGTCCTGCGCCGCGGTGATCGCGTCGTCAAGTTCGGTATAATCGGCTTTGCGATAGGGGGCGACCGCGTCAAGCGCGTCCTGCAGCTGACCGGCGGCATTGTCGACGTCGGCCTGGTTATCGGCGGGCAGATCCTTGTCGAGCGCGTTATCCACGTTCGTCAAAGCGTCTTGCAGCTGCGTAAGCGCGGCGGGGTCATATTCGTCGGCGTGATTGTTGAGGATATCCTCGATCTCGTCCTTTTTGTCGTTGTAATCGGAATAATCGGCGTTCTCGATCAGGCCGTTGACGGCGTCGTTGATGGCCGCGATGGCGCCTGCCTGCTCCGCGGTGGTAGCGTCGGTTTTGGCCGCGATGGTCTGCGCCGCGGCGATGGCCTGCTGCAGCGCGTCGGCGGTGTCGTCCACGTACTCTTTGCCGCCGTTCTTCGCCGGGTCAAGCGCCGCCTGTGCGTCGGCAATGGCCTGTTCGAGTGCGTTTTGAAGATTCGGATTGGCCAGCAATTTGTCGATGGCCTCCTGCATCAGTTTGGTGGCCGTGTTGACGGCCGCCTGCTGCGAAGCCGGCAGACCGCGGTTCAAACCGTTGTTGAGTCCGGTCACGTCTTCGACAAATTCGGCAAAAGCCGCCGCGTTGTACTTGTCGTTGGCGTTGTTGTCGTTGATCAGGGTCGCGGCCTCGGCATATTTTTCCTCATAGGCGCTGTAATCGGCGACGTCGTTCTCGATGCCGTTCAGGGCGTCGGTGTAAGCGTCGACCTCCGCCTGGGTGTAGAAGGTGGAACCGTCCTTCATATCGGCGGGGATGCTGTTCAGCGTCTGAAGGGTGCTTTGACGGTATTCATCCGTGAGGTGCGCCTGCGGATCGGCCAGTTCCGCTTCTTTAGCGGCGATGGTATCGTTCAGTTCGCGCACGTCGGTCACGGTGATGTCGGTTCCCAAGCGGACGTAGGTGGTCTTTTTGCTGCTGAAAACCGTGTCGGTGCGGGCCCAGTAGAGTTCCAGATTCCAGACGTAGCCGGTCTTGATCTCGCCGTAGTCGCCCGCGGGACGGCCGTGGAAATTGAAGGTGTAGCGGAAGTTATAGTTGTAGCAGCCGCTGGTGTCGAAGGTGCCGCCCTCGATGGGGAACTCACCATCCGGGAAGCCCGTCATATTGACGGAGTTGCTGTTCAGTCGCTGCGGGTCCGTGGGAAGCCAGCCGCCGCCGTACGTGTTCACGAATTCGGACGTCGGATTGTTGGTGATGACGTCGTGCTCTTCCACGTTGCCGGCGTCGGAGTGACCGCCCGTGTACAGACTCCAGTCCTTGCCAACCACGTACGCCCAGCCGCGGCCCTTCTGCATCCACAGATCCTGGTCGAAGGTGAACGCCTGGTTATCTTCGGTCTGCATAAACTGGTAATCGGTATAGGTCAGGCTCATATTCAGGAAGCAGTTTGC
>CADBON010000222.1 GCA_902796315.1 Oscillospiraceae bacterium
AAGGAGGTCAATATTTCTCATGGCAAAAGCTAAATTCGAAAGAACGAAACCCCATGTAAACATCGGCACCATCGGTCACGTTGACCACGGCAAGACCACGCTTACCGCTGCTATCACCAAGTGCCTCGCTATGAAGGGCGGCGCTGCATTCGTTGATTACGCCAACATCGATAAGGCTCCCGAAGAGAGAGCCCGTGGTATCACAATCAACACCGCGCACGTTGAGTATGAAACCGAGAAGCGTCACTATGCACACGTTGACTGCCCCGGCCATGCCGACTATATTAAAAACATGATCACCGGTGCTGCGCAGATGGACGGCGCTATCATCGTTATCGCCGCTACCGACGGCCCCATGGCTCAGACCAAAGAGCACCTTCTGCTTGCCCGTCAGGTGGGCGTGCCCTACATCGTTGTTTTCCTGAACAAGTGCGACCAGGTCGACGATCCCGAACTGCTTGACCTTGTTGAGATGGAAGTCCGCGAGACTCTTGACGAGTACGGCTTCCCCGGCGACGATACCCCCATCATCCGCGGTTCCGCTCTTAAGGCGCTTGAGTATGACGGCGACGATTTCGATGGCCCCGAACTCAAACCCATCATCGAACTGATGGACGCTGTCGACAGCTATATCCCGACTCCCGACCGTAAGGCCGACCTGCCCTTCCTGATGCCCGTTGAGGACGTCTTCACCATCACCGGCCGCGGCACCGTGGCCACCGGCAGAGTGGAGCGCGGCCAGCTTCGCGTCGGCGATCCGCTTGAGATCGTTGGTCTGTCCGATGAAAGAAAGAGCACCGTCTGCACCGGCGTTGAGATGTTCCACAAACTGCTCGACTACGCCGAGGCCGGCGACAACATCGGCGCCCTGCTTCGCGGCATTGACCGTAAGGGCATCGAGCGCGGCCAGGTTCTCTGCAAACCCGGCAGCATCCATCCGCACACCAAGTTCAAAGGCCAGGTTTACGTTCTGACCAAAGACGAGGGTGGCCGTCACACTCCGTTCTTCAACAACTATCGCCCGCAGTTCTACTTCCGTACCACTGACGTTACCGGCACCATCAGCCTTCCCGAAGGCACCGAGATGTGCATGCCCGGCGATAACGTTGAGATGACCGTTGAGCTTCTTACCCCCATCGCTATTGAACAGGGTCTTCGTTTTGCTATCCGTGAAGGCGGCAGAACCGTCGGTTCCGGCGCTGTCACCAGCATCATCGAGTAATTTCCCTTCAACAAAACGCGGGAGCGGCTTTGCAGCTCCCGTTTTTGTTTTGGGCGTATTTATTGACTTTTCTTCGCATAAGGAGTAGAATAAGTACATCTTCGGCGCCGCCGATAAAGGAGAGATACTATGCAGGCATTTTTCGCGCAGGATTGGCTGATCCACTTGGACTGGGGCATTTTCGCCTTTTTTGAAAAACTGTGGAACCCCGTGCTGGACGTCATCATGACCTTCATCACCTATTTGGGTGACGACGGCATCGTGTGGCTGGTGCTGGCGCTCGGGCTGCTCATTTCCCGCAAGACGCGCAAATACGGCTGTTACATCATTTTGGGCATCGGTTTTGCGGCGGCCATCAATAACGGGCTGATCAAAAACCTGGTCGAGCGCCCGCGGCCGTTCAACTTCACCTGGCCCGAGGATTGCCCCTACGTCTATCCCGACGTCGTCGCCCGGCCCGAGAGCTGGTCGTTCCCCTCGGGGCACACCTCCTCGTCGTTCGGCGCCGCCCTGCCGCTGCTGCTGCGGGCGAAAAAGAAGTTCGGCATTCCCGCCATCGTGCTCGCGTTCCTCATTGGCGTCAGCCGTATTTACGTGCACGTGCACTACCCGACGGACGTCATCGTGGGGATGATCGTCGGCATTATCGCCGGCCTGATCGCCACCCTCGTGCTCGATAAACTTTTGATGCCGAAGGTCTTTCCGTGGGTCAACGCGAAAATCAAACGCAACGTTCTGCCCACCCTCGAGCCGAAGCACAGCAAGCTGGAAGAAGAGGCCGCGTAAGGCGCACGTCCAAACCGAATGCAAACAAAAACACCGTCCCCTGCTGGGACGGTGCTTTTTTGTCGGGATACCGGCTTATTTCGCCATAGTCGAGATCAGTTCGATGCAGCCGACAGGGCATATACATTCGCGCAGCGAGAATCCAAGTGTTTTGAAGATGTTTGCGGAGAGTTTCTGATGCCGTCTTGTATTTTGGGGCATAGTATGATAAACTACTAAACGAAAGGGGGCTTTGCTATGAGCGACGCAGCGATGGAACAAGCCATTCAAAACGCCTCGGCTTCCGTCGAGATGGAGGGGCTGACCGTGGACGATCAGGCAAAGGCCTGGTGCAGACAGCTTCTTCAAAACGAAATCACGATGCAGGAGTATATTGGCCTTGTCAAAGCAAAGGCGGGTGTCGGTGCCTAATGTCGTATCGCATAGACGCAGGTTCGGCGGATTGCTATGAGGGCACGTCTTGCCTTGTCAATAAGTTTGGTATTCGGGACGAAGACAAGCTGGCCGAAGTGGAAGCGGCAATCACTTTTGCGAAAGCGACCGAATTAGAGGTTTCCCCGTTACCGGGGCGCTTCGATTTTGAACACTACCGCGCTATCCATCGGTATTTGTTTGCCGAAATCTACACTTGGGCGGGCGAAATTCGCACCGTTGACATCTCAAAAAAGGGAACACGTTTTGTTCCAGCCGTACAGATTCCCACATTGGCGGAGCAATGCTTTTCTCGCTTGGAGCGTCTCGGTTACTTGCGCGGGCTCCCTCGTGGCGCCTTCGTCAAGTCCGTGACGGATTTTTACTCCGTTACCAATATGCTGCATCCGTTTCGCGAGGGTAACGGCCGCGCTCAGCGGGTCTTTATCACGCAGTTGGTACGCAATGCCGGTTATGACATGCGTTTTTCTGAAATAGATACCGATGAGTTGATGATAGCCACCATTCAATCTGCAAACGGTGTTACAGACCGTCTGGAACAACTTCTTGATGCGTGTATTCATTAACTGAATCGTACAAAAATACCACCCGACCTATGGGGCGCGCAGATTAGGGATTTCACAGCCTCAAAAAGCGGCTTTCAGCGGTATACTGCGTTATTTTTCTCGGAAACCGACAGGTTTCCTTCGAAAAAGTGCCTTGTCTTCCGCCGAAATCCATCTTTTTGAGGTGCGA
>CADBON010000223.1 GCA_902796315.1 Oscillospiraceae bacterium
CAAGGGCGTGCAGTCAAAGGGTATCGGCACGTCGCTGAAGCATTTTGCGGGCAACAACCAAGAGACGCGCCGTATGACGGTCGACACCGTCGCCGACGAGCGCGCCCTGCGCGAGATCTACCTCACCGCCTTTGAGATCGCGGTCAAAAAGGCGCAGCCGTGGACGATCATGAACGCCTACAACCGCCTCAACGGCGCCTACTGTGCCGAAAACAAATGGCTGTTGACCGACGTGCTGCGCAACGAGTTCGGCTTCAAGGGTATGGTCGTCACCGACTGGGGCGCCGAAAACGACCGCGTGGCCGGTCTGCTGGCCGGGCAGGAACTGGAGATGCCCACCTCCAACGGCGAGGGCAACGCCCAAATCGCCGCCGCCGTCAAGGACGGACGGATCGACGAGGCCTACCTCGACGAAATGGTCGACCGCGTGATCGACGTGATCCTGCGCGCCAAAGAGACGCTGGGCGATTACACCTACGACCCCGCCGAGCACCACGCCCGGGCCCGCGAGATCGCGCGGCAGTGCATGGTCCTGCTGAAAAACGACGACGGCCTGCTGCCGCTTCGCAAAGACGCCTCCGTCGCCGTCATCGGCGAAATGGCGAAAAAGCCGCGCTATCAGGGCGCCGGCTCGTCCATTGTGAACGCCATCACGGTCGATTGCGCCTACGACTTCATCGCCGAAAAGTGCCCGAACGTCACCTACGCGCCGGGCTACTCGACCGAAAAGAAAAACAAGATCACCGACGAGCAGTTCCTCGCCGAGGCCGTCGAGGCCGCCCGCGGCAAGGACGCCGTCGTGCTGTTCATCGGCCTGACCGAGGAGTTTGAAAGCGAGGGCTTTGACCGCACGCACCTCGGCATTCCCGCGCTTCACAACAAACTGGTCGAGGCGGTCGCCGCGGTCAACCCGAACGTCGTGGTCGCCCTGTCAGGCGGCGCCGCGGTCGAAATGCCGTGGATCGGTTCCGCCAAGGCGGTGCTCAACTGCTATCTCGGCGGCGAGGCCGCCGGCAGCGCCGCGGCCGATCTGCTGTTCGGCGACGCGAACCCCTGCGGCAAACTGGCCGAGACCTATCCCCTTTCGCTCGCCGATACCCCGTGCGCCAAGTACTTCCCCGGCGATATCTCCACCACCGAATACCGCGAGAGCGTGTATGTCGGCTATCGCTACTATGACAGCGCGAAAAAAGACGTGCTGTTCCCCTTCGGTCACGGTCTGTCGTACACGACCTTTGAATACGGCGATCTGAAACTTTCCGCCGACCGCATCGGCGAGGACGACGGTCTGACCGTCACCTTCACCGTCAAAAACACGGGTTCCGTCGACGGCGCCGAGATCGCCCAGCTCTACGTCGGCGACAAAGAGAGCACCATCTTCCGCCCCGTGCAGGAACTGCGCGCCTTCCAGAAGGTCTTCCTCAAGGCGGGCGAGGAGAAGGAGGTCACGCTCACGCTCGGCAAACGCGCCTTTGCCTATTACAACGTCAACACCCACGCCTGGGCGGTCGAAAGCGGCGATTTTGAGATCCGCGTCGGCGCCGGCAGCCGCGACATCCGTCTGACGGCGAACGTGTACGTCACCGGCAGCGAGACCGCCGCGCCCGATTACCGCGCGGTCGCCCCCGCCTATTACACCGCGGACGTCACCGACGTGCCGACCGAGCAGTTCGCCGCCGTGCTGGGCCGCGAGGTCCCGCCGTCGCACGTGGATTGCTACCCCAATCTGACCATCGCCAACACGCTGGAGGACAGCGCCGGCGGCAAGAACGGCGCCAAGATCGTCAAACTGCTTCGCAAATTTGTCGGCACCGAGGGTATGGCCTGCGCCATCGCCCTGCAGACGCCCGTCAAGAGTTTTATCTCGATGAGCATGGGCATTTTCAGCCCCGCGCTGGCACAGCGCCTGCTGGATATCCTCAACGACAAGCGCCCCTACCGCCGCGGCCTTGCGGGGATCATCTTCCGCGCCATTCCGCGCCTGATCACGGGCCTGCCGAAACTGCTGAAATCGGTGTAAAATCCCATAAAGAGAACCGACCGCTTCGGCGGTCGGTTTTTTGTTGGCTGTGTAAGTTTTCGCTTATTCCTTTGCGAATTCACGCGCGGCGAGAGCAAGCGCGGCGGCGACGGTATCGTCCATATCGGCGTAGGTATAGGTACCCAGACGGCCGCCGAACAACACGTTCGGCTCGGCTTCGGCGAGGGCGCGGTACCGGGCGTACAGCGCGGTGTTGCGTTCGTCGTTGACAGGGTAATACGGCTCGCGGCCGGGCGCGTACGCCTGCGGATATTCGCGGGTGATGACGGTGTGCGGCACGTCGGCGCCGCAAAAATACTTGTGTTCCAAGATCCGCGTAAAAGGAACTTCGGCGCCCGTGTAATTAACGACGGCGTAACCCTGATAGTCGGGCTGCGGCAGGTCTTCGGTCTCAAAGCGCAGCGAGCGGTAGTCGAGCCGCCCGAGACGGCAGTCGAAAAACGCGTCCACGGGGCCGGTATACAGCACCTTGCGCGCCAGGGCGTTCAGTTCCGCGCGGTGCGCGAGATAATCGACGCCGAGCCGCACCTCGCTCCCCTTCAGCAGCGCCTCGATCAGCGGCGTGTATCCCTCCCGCGGAATGCCTTGAAACGTATCGTTGAAATAGTTGTTGTCGCGGGTGAAGCGCACGGGCAGGCGGCCCAGCAGAAACGGCGGCAGTTCGGTGCAGGGGCGCCCCCACTGCTTTTCGGTATAGGATTTCACCAGCAGGCGGTACACCTCGCTGCCGAGGGTCGCCAGCGCGGTCTCCTCCAGATTGCGCGGCGCGTCGCAGGGCACGCGCGTGCGCTCGATGGCGGCGCGCGCCTCGTCGGGCGTGCGGGCGCCGAAAATCTCGTCAAACGTGTTCAGATTAAACGGCAGACTGTAGAGTTTGCCGTTGTTGTTCGCCTTGACGGTGTGCCGGTACGGCGCGAACGGCACGAAGCGGTTGACGTACCGCCACACCGTCTCGTCCGACGTGTGAAAGATATGCGCGCCGTAGCGGTGCACGGGGATGCCGCCGACCGTTTCGGTATAGACGTTGCCGCCGACGTGGCCGCGCTTTTCCACGACCAGGCAGGTGCGGCCGCGGTCGGTCATTTCACGGGCAAACACTGCGCCGAACAGGCCGGCGCCGACGATGAGGTAATCGAACATCTTACTCTCCCCGTAAAATCTCTTTATAGCGGCGGTAGGCGCGGTCGACGGAAACGCTCCACGGCAC
>CADBON010000224.1 GCA_902796315.1 Oscillospiraceae bacterium
CGGGATCTCCTCGCTGCCTTCGCTGATCTTTTTGAGGATGTGGGTGCGGATGCCGTTCTTTTTGAGGAACTCGCCCGTTCCCTTCGTCGCCTGGATATTGAAACCGAGGTTGTAGAAGCGGCGGATCAGCGGCAGGGCCTCCTCTTTGTCGTTGTCGGCGACGGTGACAAAGACCGTGCCGTAATTTTGCAGCTTCATGCCCGACGCCTGCAGGGCCTTGTAGACCGCGCGGTTGAGCTTGTCGTCATACCCGATGGCCTCGCCGGTCGACTTCATTTCGGGCGACAGATAGGCGTCCAGACCGCGGATCTTGTTGAACGAGAAGACGGGCACCTTGACGTACCGGCGCTTCTTTTCCTCGGGATAAATATCGAAGATGCCCTGCTCTTTGAGCGTCTTGCCGAGGATGACGTCGGTGGCGATATCCGCCAGACTGTAGCCCGTGGCTTTCGAGAGGAAGGGGACCGTCCGCGACGAGCGCGGGTTGACCTCGATGATATACACGTTGTCGTTGCGGTCGACGATGAACTGAATGTTGTACAGACCGCGGATGCCGATGCCAAGACCCAGTTTTTTGGCGTACTGCAGGATCACGCCCTTGACCTTGTTCGAGATGCTGAAGGTCGGGTACACGCTGATGGAATCGCCGCTGTGGATGCCGGTGCGCTCCACCAGTTCCATAATGCCGGGCACAAAGACGCTGTGTCCGTCGCAGATGGCGTCGACCTCGACCTCTTTGCCGCCGATGTACTTGTCGACCAGCACGGGCTTGTCCTTGTCGATCTCAACGGCTGTCTTCAGGTAGGTGCGCAGCTGCTCTTCGTTGGCCACGATCTGCATCGCGCGCCCGCCCAGCACGAAACTCGGCCGTACCAGCACGGGGTAGCCGATCTCGGCGGCGGCCTTGACGCCGTCTTCAATGGCGGTCACGGCGCGGCCCTCGGGCTGCGGAATATCCAGTTCCTTCAAAATCTTTTCGAACGAATCGCGGTTCTCGGCGCGCTCGATGGCGTCGCAGTCGGTGCCGATGATCTTCACCCCGCGCTCCATCAGCGGCATCGCAAGGTTGATGGCGGTCTGACCGCCGAGTGAGGCGATCACGCCGTCCGGTTTTTCGAGTTCCAGGATGTTCATCACGTCCTCGGTCGTCAGCGGCTCGAAATAGAGTTTGTCGGCGGTGGTGTAATCGGTCGAGACCGTTTCGGGGTTGTTGTTGATGATAATGGCCTCGTAGCCCGATTTGCGGATGGTCTGCACGGCGTGCACGGTGCTGTAGTCAAACTCCACGCCCTGACCGATGCGGATCGGACCGGCGCCCAGCACCACTACTTTTTTACGGTCCTGCCGCACGCTCTGCGTCTTGCCGGTGTAGGTCGAGTAGAAGTAGGGGATATAGGCGTTCGTGTGGCAGGTGTCCACCATGCGATAGGCGGGGAAGATGCTCTCCTGCCGGCGTTTGTTAAAGACCTCGACTTCATTCACGCCCCACAGCGAAGCGATGTACTTGTCGCTGTAACCCATGGCTTTCGCGCGGCGCAGGGTGTCGCTGTCGAAGTGGGTGCGCACTTCGCTTTCCATATCGATGATGTTTTTGAACGCTTCGAGGAAGAGTTCGGTGATCATCGTCGCTTTGTGGATCGTTTCCACACTCACGCCGTCGCGCAAGAGTTTTGCGATGGCGTAAATGTTGTCGTCGCGGAATTCCGAAATATAGGCGAGCAGTTCTTCGTCGGTCTTGTCCTCGAATTTCTGCATGAACAGATGGCACACGCCGATCTCCAGCGAGCGGATGGATTTGAGCATGCACTCTTCCAGCGTGGAGCCGATGCCCATCACTTCGCCCGTGGCTTTCATCTGCGTGCCCAGTTTGTTGCTGGCGCCCGCGAATTTATCGAACGGGAAGCGCGGGAATTTCGCCACGATATAGTCGAGCGAGGGCTCGAACGCGGCGTTGGTGTTGGCAATGGCAATCTCCTCCAGCGTCATGCCGACGGCGATCTTCGCCGTCACGCGGGCGATGGGGTAGCCGCTGGCTTTGGACGCGAGCGCCGACGAGCGCGACACGCGCGGGTTGACCTCGATCAGATAATATTCCGAAGAGTCCGGGTTCAGCGCGAACTGCACGTTGCAGCCGCCCTCGATCTTCAGTTCCTTGATCAGTTTGATGGCGCTGTCGTTCAGCATTTTCAGATCGCTGTCGCTCAGCGACAGGATCGGCGCCACGACGATGGAATCGCCTGTATGCACGCCGACGGGGTCGACGTTCTCCATCCCGCAGATGGTGATGGCGTGGTCGGTCGAATCGCGCATGACCTCGAACTCGATCTCCTTATAGCCTTTCACGCTCTTTTCAACCAGTACCTGGTGCACCGGCGAAAGTTTGAACGCGTTTGCGCCGATCTCTTCCAGTTCGGCCTCGGTGTCGGCAAAACCGCCGCCCGTGCCGCCCAGCGTAAAGGCGGGACGCAGCACCACGGGGTAGCCGATCTCGGCGGCGGCGCGCTTGGCCTCCTCGACCGAGTAGGTGATCTGCGACGGAATGACCGGCTCGCCGATGCGTTCGCACAGTTCCTTGAACAGTTCGCGGTCCTCGGCCTGCTCAATGCTCTTGCTGTCGGTGCCGAGCAGTTCGACGCCGCATTCCTTGAGCACGCCCTTCTTTTCCAGCTGCATCGCCAGATTCAGACCCGTCTGCCCGCCGATGCCGGGCACGATGGCGTCCGGCCGCTCATAGCGCAGAATACGCGCGACGTACTCCAGCGTCAGCGGCTCCATATAGACCTTGTCGGCAATCGACGTGTCGGTCATGATGGTCGCGGGGTTGGAGTTCGCCAGCACCACCTCATAGCCCTCTTCTTTCAGAGCAAGGCAGGCCTGCGTGCCCGCATAGTCAAACTCCGCCGCCTGGCCGATCACGATCGGGCCGGAGCCGATGATGAGAATTTTTTTCAAGTCTGTTCTTTTCGCCATGATTTATTCCTCCGTTTTCAGGTTTGTTTGCTTGTAAATGACGTTGCCGCCCCGCACCGTCAGCAGACAGCGCCCGTTGACCGTCACGCCCGCAAAAGGCGTGGACTTTCCCTTGGAAAGAAAGTCGGCGGGGTCGATCGTGTACGTTTCTTGCAGATCCCATACGCAAAAGTCGTCGGCGCGTACCGGCAGACCGAACCGCCGTCGGGGGTTGACCGTCAGCAGGTCGAGCAGTTTTTCGAGCGGGATCACGCCCGTTTTGACAAGGCCGGTGTAGAGCAGGGGAAAGGCCGTCTCCAACCCGACGACGCCCATCATGCTGCCCTTCAAGCCCTTTGCCTTTTCGTCGGCGCTGTGCGGGGCGTGGTCGGTGACGATCATATCGATCGTGCCGTCTTTCAGCCCTTCCAGCAGCGCCTCGCGATCCTCGGGCGCGCGCAGGGGCGGGTTCATTTTGAAGCGCCCGTCCTCCTGCAAAACGCTTTCGTCCAGCAGCAGGTAGTGCGGCGCGGTCTCGCAGGTGACGTCCACGCCATCGGCTTTCGCGCGGCGGATGAGTTCCACGCTCTCTTTGGTCGAAACGTGATCGACGTGATAGGCGCAGCCCGTTTCGCGCGCCAGCGCCAGGTCGCGGCGGATGGGCCCCCACTCGCTTTCGGAGCAGATGCCCGCGTGCCCGTGCGCTTTCGCATAGGCGCCGTCGTGGATATAACCGCCCGCCCGCAGCGCTTCATCCTCGCAATGGGCGGAAATGACCTTGCCCAACCGCTTGGCTTCCAGCATCACCGTGCGCATCATCGCGGCCGTCTGCACGCCGCGGCCGTCGTCGGAAAAGCCCGCGACCCAGGGCGCCATCGCCGCGAGGTCGGCCGGCGTTTCGCCGCGCTCACCGACCGTCAGCGCCCCGAAGGGCAGGACGTCGGTCACCGCGTCGCGCCGTATTACGTCCAACTGCACGCGCAGGTGGTCGAGCGAGTCCGGCACGGGGTCGAGGTTCGGCATGGTGCACACGGCCGTGTAACCGCCGTGCGCGGCCGCCGCGCTGCCCGTGGCGATCGTCTCTTTATAGGAAAAACCCGGCTCACGAAAGTGCACGTGCACGTCCGCAAAGCCGGGAAAAACAACGACGGAATCGGGAATGAAAGGGGACGAAACGGAAGGGCCGAAAAGCGAAAGCAACGCCTCCCGGGCCGCTTCCGTGTCGATATGACTTCCGTAAATCCTCATGTGTCTCTCTCTTTTCTCAAAAAAAGTCTGCCGTTTCCGGCAGACGCAGTTTCGTTCTGCGGGGACGCAAATGCCCTCGCGTGTGTTTCACATCTTGCCGATATCTCGTATCGATTTAAAGATTGTTTTCACTATACTACCACAGCGGCGTCGGCTTGTCAATTGTTTTTCGCGCGCGAAACGCGAAAAATTTTGCTTACCCGACGACAACCGTCACCACGCTTTGGGCGGGCAGGTCGACCGTAACGTCGCCGCCCCCTTCGGCGGTCAGGGCCAGGTCGTGCGTCTCGTCGGTGGTGTAGACCTGCCAGCCCTTTGCGCATTTCAGCGCGGTCGTCTGCGCGGCGTCAGTCGCGTTGACGTAGACGAACACCAGCGATTTTTCGTATTTGCCCTTGTTCTCAAATCCCACGCAGCGCACGCCGTCCACACCGCTGTCGGCGGCGAAGCGCACCGCGCCCTCGCGCACGAATTTCGAGAAGTTGCCCAGGCACCACAGACGCTTGGCGGTCTCGACCTTGCCGTGGTCGTCCTTGTTGATATAGACCAGGCCGTCCGGGTACACGCCGTACGAGCAGGCGGTCCACCAATCCCATTCCTTGGCGTTCAGAATGGTCAGGTCGTCCAGAATGATGTTCGCCATCGCCACGCCGAAGGCGATGCCGGTGCCGTTCGTGCTGCCGTTTTCCTGTTCGATCAGGTCCAGTACGCCCGTGTTGCCGTCGTTCGTCATCTGGCAGTATTCGGTGCAGGCCACGCCCATCCCCTTGAAGCGGCGCTTGAGGTAATCGGCCCCGGCGCGGCGCGCGTTGGCGTCGGTCCAGTACGAGTGTACCGAAAGCGTGTCAAAGTATTTGCGCAGGTCGGTGTTGTTGTTCACAACGTACTTGCTCTTGCCCAGCAGGGGGTCGTTGTATTTGGTGAACGAGCCCCAACCGCCGATTTCGCCGCTTTCAAACAGCGAGAGTTTGACGCCCTTTTTGTCAAGTTCGCTGCCTGCGAAGCGGCCGACCAGCACGCGCGCGAGCACGGGCAGTTCGTTCTCGTCGAAGTGACAGCCCTCCTGGTTCATCGACATCGTGCCGTCGGCGTTGTACCAGCCCTTCCAGTCATACTGCGGCTCGTTCACG
>CADBON010000225.1 GCA_902796315.1 Oscillospiraceae bacterium
AACACCGACGGAAAAGCAAGTATTTTTTTGCGTTCACGCAAAATTCTTTTCATTTGGCTGCGGCGGATGGAGCGGAACGGTCATCGTCACGCGGAATTCCCCGTCGGTTTCTTCGGCCGAAAAGCCAATGTGCATGGCCGCGCAAAGGTTTTCACAGGTGCGCAGACCGATTTTGGAACCGGCCTCCGGATCGCGGTTTTTGCGGACGCCGTTCACGATCTGAACGTGCAGACGAGAGCCGTTTTCTTGCGAAACGACGCGCACCGGGCGATCCAGATCGGCGTACTTGCGGATATTGGAAAAGACGTTGTCAAGCACCCGGCAGAACATGAGAATGTCGACGTCGGCGGTCTTACCGCCCAACGGGGCGCAATCCAACTGCAGAACGAAGCGTTCGCCCAGTTCCGCGGTGAGGGGCGCCGCGGCCTCGGTGACCGCCTGCTCGAGAAACAGATCGGCACGTACGCGCTTCGGCTCGGGTTGCACGTACTCTTGCCCAAACAGCAGAAAATACGAGAACAACTGGTCGGTCAGATCTTTTAACTGATACGCTTTGCTGCGGCAGATCTCGCTGTACTGCTGTAACTGCTCACGCGAGGAATACTGCCCGTCGGCAATGATCTCAGAATAGGCCAGCAGCGTGGTCAAGGGCGTGCGGATGTCGTGGGAAATGGAGGTGATCAGATCGCGGTTTGCCTGCCAGGCGCGGCTCTCGCTGTCGATTCGCTCCACAAGCGCACGGCGCATGATATCCACGTCCTCGGCGAGGGCGCCGAACTCGTCGTGCGCGTCCAGGAACACGCGCTTGTCCAGATTACCGCCCGAAACCTCGGCCGTCTGGGCGGAGAGAGAACGCAGTTTGCGAATATTGACCGCGCTGAACAGCCCCAAAAAGGCGGAAAGCGCCACAAAGAAAGTCAAAAACGTAATGCTCAGCAGATAACGGTTATAGACGGGGCGGAACGAGGCGAACATCAAAACGGTGTAATCGCCGTCGGCGAACGACACCGTGCGCGCCGCGTCGTTCGGCGTTATGAGCGAATCGCCGAGCCCGTCCACACCGTCCAGTTTACGGGACGTGCCGCTGGCGGTATACAGCAAGACGGTTTGGCCCTTGTGGATCACGACCGTTACGCTGGCGCTGCGGCCCTGCATCCACTCTTCCAATTCGCGGCTGTCTGTCGATCGGAGCCCGCCGGACTCGACGAACGCGGCAAAATCGTTAAGTTCATTTTCGCTCTGCCGGTGACAGCGCTCGGTGTCGGACAAGGCACGCCCGGTAAAGTAGAGGCCGGCGCAATACACGCACACGGTCAGCGTCAGCGACAGCAGCAGGCCGATCAACAGCGAAAGCGCCATCATGGACCGCAGTCCGTAAAAGCGCTTGCCCGTGACCTTTCCCCTGACGGGAACGGAATCATTCGCCAATCTGATACCCCTTTCCCCAAACGGTTTTGAGAACGACCGGTTTGGAGGGGTCGTCCTCTAACTTGCGGCGCAGGTTCAGAATATGCACCATGACCGTATTGGCCGCCGACGGCAGATATTCAAAGCCCCACACCGCTTCATAGATGGACTTGACGTCCTGCGGGGTGCCGCGGTTGAGCAAAAGAAAACGGAACAGTTCATATTCCTTATCGGTCAGGGCCACGTCGGTGCCGTTCTTCAACACCTTGCGGTGTTCCGAATCGACGCTGATGCCGTTGTACGAACCGACGGGAGACGGCATCAATTGATTATAATCGCGGTAGCGCCGCACAAGCGAGGAAACTTTCAACAGCAATTCTTTTTGCGAGAACGGCTTGGAAAGATAATCGTCCGCACCGCTGTCATAAGCGTCGCTTTTGTCGGACAGGGCGGTCTTGGCGGTCAGGCAAAGCACCGGCACGCTGCTGAAGGTGCGGATCCCCTTCAGTACGTCCAGCCCGCTGACGCCGGGCATCATCAGATCCAGCACGACCAAATCGACGGAAGGCGTTTTTTTGAGGAACGGAATGACCTCGCTGCTTGTGGTAAAAGCCGTCACGTCATACCCGTTGGAAGTCAGCAAAATGGAAATCACCTGACAGATATCGGCATCGTCATCGGCCACAACGATTTTCCTGTTCATAAACTCGCCTTCTTTCCGAATTATTTGTTTTTATTCTATCATTTTCGGAAAGCAATTAGTTTATGAAAAGGAAAATAAACAAATAAAGAGCACCGCGTAACGCGGTGCTCACTTCCCGGTCAAATCAAACAGCGGGGATGAACAAGACCGCTTTGCCGGCGGTGGTCTCCCCTTCCAGCCCGTTTTCTTCCGCGACGGCCCGTACGGTCGTATGGTAGCGGCAGGCCACGTCCCAAAGCGACTCCTCCCCGTCCGGGAAATAGACGGTGATGGCGTTCTTGCCGACGGGAAGCGGCGTATCGCCCCTCACGACAGAGGTAACGGTATCGACCGTGCGTGCTTCCAGAACCATTCCCGTCAGCGCGATCTCGGCGCGTACCTCGATCTCGCCGCTGCCGACGGCCGCGGCTTGCACCGAACGAACACAAGCGCGTACGTCGGACGCCGTTTTGTCGCACGTTGCGGCCGTTTTACCCTCCCAGCAATAATCCACGGTCTTTTCCACGGGAACGGGACTGCCTTTTGCGTCCTTCACCAACAAGGACAACTGCAGAGGTCCGCGGACGGTCAGCTTGCCGCCCGCCGCTTCCGTCGCGGCAACGCCGGCGCGGGCCGTTACGTCCAGCACCTCGCTGACCCCCTCGGTCCCGGCCGGTACGGTCTCGCGATACAAACAGGTGTCGTTGACCGTTTCCAGCAGCCGCAGAAACGGGAGCGGACGTCGCTGAACCGTAAGCGAAGAGCGCAGACAATAGGCGTCCGTCACGACCGTCAACTCGCGCTGCTCGTACATCACGGCCGTCGCTTCCACGCCGAGGGCGAGATCCGCCGCTTCATACGCGCCGTCGCCGCGCAGCGAAGCGTCCGCGCCCGTCACGCGCAGGTACACGCAACCCGTGAACGTTTCGCGCATGCCGTCAAACTCAAGGATCTGACTGACGGGCAGCGTGTGGCGAAAACGGCACACCGACGAGCGGTCGTCCGCCGGCACGTACGCGAGGTCGATGCAGGCCTCGCCTTTGATCATCACCTTGTTGCTGATTTTGCTGACGTCGCGGCAGACGGCAGAGGCCGTGCAGCTGACGACGAACGCCGCGGGTGAAGGCAGGGTGACCGTGTCGCTCATAGCGAAGCGGCGGGTGCCGCAGCACCCGAGTGAAAGTGCCGACAACGACTGACAGCGCTCCTCTATGCCGTTGTCGGGATCGGGCAAAACGTAGCTCTCGCCGCGGACGGAACGGGCGGCGACCGTTACCAGAACGCCGGCCTTGAGTTCCGCGCGTTTGGTACCCGTGGCGCGGCAAGTGACCGTCAGCACATCGGCCGTTGCCGACAGATCGGCGGCGTCGGCAAACGCTTCGTTTTCGCAGTGGCGCACAAACGAGACCGTCTGCGAATAGCCGTACATCTGACCGTCGTCGGCCACGTACAACAGTTGCAGCAGGCACGAGCCGTCCACGGTGACGCGGTCGCCCACGGCGCGGCAGGAGTCGATCTGCGGCACGGC
The DNA here is from genome assembly GCA_902796315.1 of Oscillospiraceae bacterium. Taxonomy (GTDB): domain Bacteria; phylum Bacillota; class Clostridia; order Oscillospirales; family Acutalibacteraceae; genus DTU089. Next base: position 3,618 of record CADBON010000225.1, read on the forward strand.
GGCGCTGCGCACGATACGCTGAATATCGGGCAAGTATTCGGGAAGATTCAGTTCGGCCTGCACAGTCTCTTCGACCTTGCCCTCCCCGCTGTTGATCAAGACATCATAGGTACCGGTTTGAACATCGGGATCCATAAAAAGAACTCCTTTCACATACTCTCGGAAAAGTATATGAAAGGAGATTTCTGATTATGCGCGGTTACCAGACGAACTCGGTCGTTTCTGCATCCGCCGTTTCTTCGGCAACGTTGTCGCCGACGTAGATGGAACGATACAGCAGGTCGCGGTTTTTCTCAAAATCGATTTCAAGCGAGGAGCCGTCCCACTCATTGGAATACGTCCAATAGCCGTCGAAGGGAAGCCGCTGGGAAACCACGAGTTTGTTGAAATCAAACCCGGACTTGGCAAAACAGCCGGAAAGCATAAAACCAAGCCGCAGGAGTTCGGTTTTGGAGAGCGTCGTTTCGATATACGGAGCGACGGCGCGAGCCGTCTTGAGCAGCTTCGGGATTCCGGACGGCGTGAACTGCGTGCGTGCTTTTTGCAGGATCTTTTCGATCAGATAGCGCTGACGCCCGGTGCGGCCGAAATCGCCGTCGCCGAAACTGTCGGAAGAGATCTTACGGGTGCGGGCATAAATAAGCGCCTGCCAGCCGACAAGATGCACGTCCTTGCCTTCGTACACGGTGAGCGGGTCGCCGTCCGGGTACTTTTTGGCGTATTTCTCGTTGATGTAATCGGCCTCGCCCTCGGTCAGATCGACCTCGATACCGCCGATGCCGTCGACCAGGGCGCTGAACATATTGAAATCGACCAGCGCATAATCGTCGATACGGATGCCGAAATTCATTTCCACGGTACGGACAAGGCAGTTGGCGGTGCCGTACACGTAAGCGGAGTTGATTTTCGCCTCCACATTTTCGTCGGCGATCTGCACGTGGGTGTCGCGCATAACGGAGGTCAGCACCACCCGCCCGGTCTTTTTGTTGACGGAAACGAGCATGATGCTGTCGCTGCGGGATTTGCCCCCCTGCGCCTTGTCAAGACCGATCAGCAGAACGTTGCGAACGAACGGTTCGCGGTGCAGAGCCGCACCCTCGAAGTGGGTGATTTTTTCCGGCTCGCGGAAACTGTCGGCAAAGTGAAGCGCGTAAAGCGTGAAAGCGGTGCCGCCGACAAGGCACAACACCAACAGAACGGCAACGAACCGCAAAAATCCGTGGCGTTTTTTCTTTTTGGCGCCCGGTACGCGGTGGTACCGCACGTCGTAATCGGAAAGCTCCTCCTCGTCCACATCGGGCGGTCTGCGAACGGGCCGCACGGCGCCGGTATCGGCGGCGGGACGGCGGGGCGGCGGCGCGGCGTGATCGCGGGTGCGGGTCTGCTGCGGACGGGCGGCAGGCCGCGGCGGCGGCGCTGAGGGACCGCGATCCTGCCGACGGAGTTCTTCGGAAGAGTAACTGGAAACGTCCTCATACTCGCGCGGGGGTTCAGAGTGGCTGTAAACGTCTTCAAATCCCTCGTGACGATGATCGCGCTGCTCGTTTGCCTGCTCTTCTTCCACTTCGGAAGCGGCACGCCGGAGCAACTCAAAATAATCGTCGTCAAAATCGCTGCGGTGCGACTTTTTATCCATTGCACGATCTCCAATCTTCGGGAGTTTGGTTCGGGGCTATCCCCTATCTTACAATGGATCATTATACCACAGATTACGACGCTTTGCAACTGTTTATAAACCGGGGCGTCTGCTACTTGGACTCGGTGATCGTCACGTCGGCAGGCTGCAGACCCGTTGCGTCGGTCACGATCTCGCAGATCTGAAGGGCGCTGTCCTCGTTCACGCTCCCCTTCGGCGCCAAAACGTCGGCACCTTTTTCGGAAACGATCACGACGCAGTCGGCGCCGAGTTTGGCGGCGATACGCGTTTCGGCATCCGTTTCCGCACGTCGGCGATCGGTCAAAAGCGTCAGTTTATCGGTCAGCGTACTCGCTTCGGCCGAACCGCTTTCGGCCTCCTCAAGAGCGTCCTGCAAATCTTCCATCGCGGCGTCCTCGTCTTTTTGCCGTTTCATACGCGCCTCGGCTAAGGCGGCGTTTGATGAAACGGTCGCGTTTACATACTGCGCTTCGCCGAGGGTCTGCACGCTCTGTTCGGTGGTGACTTCGGGCGTTTTCACCTTGGCGGCGTCACCCGAGAAATACCAGTTCACAAACACGGCCGCCCCCAGTGCGACAACAAGAGTAGCGACAATCAACTGTCGCCGGCGAATAATTACGTTCATCATCATCTCTCCTTTTCTTCGGTCATTTTTTCGACGGAAACTCGTGCGCTGCTGACGCCGAGCACGGCAGCCGCAGCGTCCGTCAGCGCCGCTTTGACGCGCGGGTCGTCCGCCCCCTGCGCAACGATGGCGGCGCCCCGCACCTTGGGACGGCGCACTTTCACAAGCAGTCCGTCCTCTGTGCCGGAGCCGTTTTTGAATGACGGGTACGTCGATTTACTGGAATCGCCGTCAACGGTCTTTTCGGCGGCGTACTCGTTTTCAAAACTGTCGTCCAGCGTGATCATGACGCAGACTTTTCCGGCGCCGTCAACCCGCGACAGCAGGTCGGTCAGCCGTTCTTCGAGCGCGTCGGTGTAGGCTGCGGCAAACGCATTGCTGTCGTCCTCTTTCACCGTCTGACGCTGCGGCAAAAATTCGGACAGCAGCAGCAAAACGATGACTGCCGCCCCGACGGCGAACAGCAGTTTCGCCTTTTTGCCGTCGTCCCCGTTCAGCAAACGGGTCAACAATTCACGTACCTTTAACACGAACGATCAACACCTCTTGATACTCGCCGAGCGCCTCTTTTACGTCTGCGATTCTGTTTGCGTACGCCTCGCCGAGTTCGACGGTCAGCGACGTGAGCGAAACACTTGCCTTTTCGCGATCGCACGCCGTTTGTACGTCGACGTCATACTCGTGGATTTCCAACTGCGCCAGCACGTCGCGCACGTTTGCGCGCACGCCGTTTTCCAAAAGTCCGGCCGCGTGCATCAGGTCGTCGTACGCCGCATCCTCGGTCACGTTCGGCAAAGTCGGCGCTTCCGTCGGTTGAAACTGACAGAGCGGAAGCAAAACGCCGCACAGCATGACGGCCACGGCCAGCGCCCGCACGGTTTTTTTCATACGATCCGGCGCAAGAAAGCCAGCGATCCCCCCAAACAGCGCGCAAACGGCATAATTGAGCAGCACGTCGCGCAGAACGCCGGTCACGGTTTCACCTCCCGAAGCATAATGCCGACACCCACGGTAAAGACCAGCGCGCAAAGCACGAAAAGAACGGCGAGGATCTCAAGCGCGTCACGCAGGATCAGCGGAACGGTGCGCGCCCGCCCACAGCCGAACGTCTCGCACAGCGCCGCCGAAGCAGTGAACGCAAACGACCACGCACAGAGCGACAGAAAGGTCGGCAGCACGGTCAATAGGAAGGTCAGGATCCCGAACACGCCGACCGTACTGCGGATAACGGACAGTCCCGCCATCACCGCGGAAAGCGATTCGCTCACCGCCCCGCCTACCGCCGGAACGCTCTTGCCGATCAGGAAGCGCACGCCCCGCGACGCGACGCTGTCGCTACCGGCGGCAAGCAGCCCCTTTGCCGAAAGAAGCCCGGCATAAAGCGTAGCCGAAAGGCCCAAAATAAACAGAGCCGTCTTTTTCACGAGGCCGCTGAGTTTTTCGGAAAAGGTGAACACGTCGAACGCGGAAAAGAAGGCCGCCGAACAGAGTGCGTTGACAGCGGGTCGCGCAAATCCCGCAAACCCCTCCGTCAAAACCGTGCCGAGCGCCGCGGTAAAGCCGGCGTAAGTGGAAGCGGAAGCGACGCCGCCCGCGGCGGAGATAACGGCGCAGAACACCCCGGCAAACGCGACCGCAAAGCCGCCCACCACCTCCAGCGCCGAAAACGCGGCGGTCACGGTGCGGGCCGCAGGGGCCGCCGCCAGCAGCGCCAACACACAGCCGCCCACGGTTTGCACCGCCCCGGGCGACGATGAAAGTGCGTTCGCGACCGCCGTTAACGCCGCCACGAGCGCCGCCGCGGCAAGATACAGAAGCGGCTCGCGCAGGACGTTGCCCGCCACGCCGAGCAGGGCG